>DASRBN010000044.1 GCA_035653615.1 Ktedonobacteraceae bacterium
ACCAGCCGCCTGGACGTGTACCGCCAATGACGTTTCAATCCCCAACGGGCGTCTCAGGCCATTTAGCCGCGTGAATGGTGGGATGAGCGATTTGGCAAGTCTAGTTTCAATCCCCAACGGGCGTCTCAGGCCATTTAGCCGCCGGAGTTCGCGCTTGCTAGCACGACCATGCTGATTGGTTTCAATCCCCAACGGGCGTCTCAGGCCATTTAGCCGTGGGACGTTCTCGTTTCCGCTGCCGCCGTTGCCACGTTTCAATCCCCAACGGGCGTCTCAGGCCATTTAGCCGCGCCTACTCCTACACACACAGTAACTATTACAGCTGTTTCAATCCCCAACGGGCGTCTCAGGCCATTTAGCCGTTATGGGTACTATCGCACCAGTTGACGAATTGACTGTTTCAATCCCCAACGGGCGTCTCAGGCCATTTAGCCGGTAAGGGATTTGCTCCAATATGGTCACTGGAGTTAGTTTCAATCCCCAACGGGCGTCTCAGGCCATTTAGCCAATCTGCTCCCACAATAGACGAGTTGAAATACTATTGTTTCAATCCCCAACGGGCGTCTCAGGCCATTTAGCCTGTAGGAAGCATCACCGAATGCCACGAAAGGTGATCGGTTTCAATCCCCAACGGGCGTCTCAGGCCATTTAGCCGTATCATACGGTCAAAACTTGCAAGGTATTGGTAAGTTTCAATCCCCAACGGGCGTCTCAGGCCATTTAGCCAAGACGATCGCAACCCCAATTGCATCAACTCAAGTAGTTTCAATCCCCAACGGGCGTCTCAGGCCATTTAGCCCCTCCGGCGCTGGCAACCGGTACCGCGCCTTGCGCAGCGTTTCAATCCCCAACGGGCGTCTCAGGCCATTTAGCCGCGGTTCCACGCTTGCTTCTGCAACTGGAATACCACGTTTCAATCCCCAACGGGCGTCTCAGGCCATTTAGCCGGCTCGCTGTACCCTCATACCGATTTGCTATTTAGTAGTTTCAATCCCCAACGGGCGTCTCAGGCCATTTAGCCCTCAGGGTGGCACGACCACTGCCCCTGCCAATGGAGGGTTTCAATCCCCAACGGGCGTCTCAGGCCATTTAGCCCACGAACTGACCCATCAGTACAGGAGCAATAATGCTGTTTCAATCCCCAACGGGCGTCTCAGGCCATTTAGCCACAGGTGACTTTGTGGGTGGATTTTTGGACATGCGCGTTTCAATCCCCAACGGGCGTCTCAGGCCATTTAGCCTGTGCAGTATGGACATGGCACATCACCGGTTCCATTGTTTCAATCCCCAACGGGCGTCTCAGGCCATTTAGCCCCGGGTGAGGCAGACTTTACCCTAAAGGTGGAAGTGTTGGTTTCAATCCCCAACGGGCGTCTCAGGCCATTTAGCCCGAATCAAATGCTTGACCTCTAAGAAGGCGTACATGGGTTTCAATCCCCAACGGGCGTCTCAGGCCATTTAGCCCCGGGTTGCGTGGCCTGCTTGCAACTGTAAACTTTGGTTTCAATCCCCAACGGGCGTCTCAGGCCATTTAGCCTGTTCAGCCACCATACTGCGACACGTTTTTTCACATCGTTTCAATCCCCAACGGGCGTCTCAGGCCATTTAGCCCACGCCATCTGCGGACGAGCGTCCACTCACTGGGATGTTTCAATCCCCAACGGGCGTCTCAGGCCATTTAGCCGATGGAATTCCTTACATGGCATCACACGCACTATACGTTTCAATCCCCAACGGGCGTCTCAGGCCATTTAGCCGCCGCGGCCTCGCCTATGAGTCCGGCGCCGACTTTTCCGTTTCAATCCCCAACGGGCGTCTCAGGCCATTTAGCCATGGATGGGTAATCCCCACCATCTCCAACGGTCACAGTTTCAATCCCCAACGGGCGTCTCAGGCCATTTAGCCCATGAGTTGTGAGCCACCGACGTTAAACGGCTCATCCAGTTTCAATCCCCAACGGGCGTCTCAGGCCATTTAGCCACCGTTGTCGGTGTGGAATTATCACGCCACGGCTGACAGTTTCAATCCCCAACGGGCGTCTCAGGCCATTTAGCCGTTTCTGGCAGTTTATGCTGCATCCCAGGTCGATGATTGTTTCAATCCCCAACGGGCGTCTCAGGCCATTTAGCCCTGGAGAGATTTTCGCCTGCACTGCAAAGCACTGCTGGTTTCAATCCCCAACGGGCGTCTCAGGCCATTTAGCCGGGGGGACTGCTGTGTAGTGAGTGGCCTCCCTCTCATCGGTTTCAATCCCCAACGGGCGTCTCAGGCCATTTAGCCCCCCGACTTGAAGAACGTGGAGCGCATCCTGGAGTTCGGTTTCAATCCCCAACGGGCGTCTCAGGCCATTTAGCCCAATTGCCAGGTATGCTGTAAGGACAGCTTCAACTGAGTTTCAATCCCCAACGGGCGTCTCAGGCCATTTAGCCGGCGTCTAAACCAGGGTAACATAGATATCCCCTCCAAATGTGTTTCAATCCCCAACGGGCGTCTCAGGCCATTTAGCCTTTGGATTACTAGTCTCCTGCGGAATCCCTGCTTGTGTTTCAATCCCCAACGGGCGTCTCAGGCCATTTAGCCTCTCATGACTTCTCCCCATTCCTCGTAAGAAATCCAGGGTTTCAATCCCCAACGGGCGTCTCAGGCCATTTAGCCCCAATAGTTGCAAAAGCGCCAAAGCGTAAGAGAGGGAGGTTTCAATCCCCAACGGGCGTCTCAGGCCATTTAGCCCCAGGATTTGAACCAGGCTCAGCTCGAGCTGGTGATCGTTTCAATCCCCAACGGGCGTCTCAGGCCATTTAGCCTGAAGTTGGAGGGGTTGTAAAATGCGGGCATCTCTGCTAGTTTCAATCCCCAACGGGCGTCTCAGGCCATTTAGCCCGCTACCCCCGTAGTATAGCATAGGAAGCCAATTTATGCAAGGGTTTGCGAGGCACTCGTTTTTTGGGCTATTTTTGGGGTCAAAAAAGAGGGCATTTTGGGCGCATTTTGCTCTAAAGCCGCTCCTGGCGTGCTGCGAGGGATCGAGCTTGGAGATTCCGTCACTGCGACCCTCGCGGCAGAGCTTATACAATAAAAAGGATGTCGTCCTTCGGCGGGGGATCACCGATGGTTTCTACTTTCGCGACACAGTTCGCGCAGAGGGGATAAAATCGCACGCTGTCCTGCGTATCGACGAGGTATTCATCTAACTTCGCTTGCAAGAGGATCATGTCTCTCCTGCTGAGAAAGCATTCAAATAACGAGTACTGCGTCCATTTGCCAAATCCGGTCAGAATCTGGTGTATCTTGGTGCGCCTGCGATCATCGGGAATATCATAGGCCACCACGTAGCACATCGTCTGCATGCTGCTGCGACTCCTGCTAGCCATTGTCCTCTCCTATCGAATGCGCAGCGGTGGATACTCATCAATCTCGCCGGTCAGGTATTTCCCTAAGAGCCTGGCCTGGAGTTCAATGCAGCGCCGGTAGGTGGTTCTGTAGCCGAATAATGGATGCTGCACTTCTTCGTTCAGGCGTTCTTCCAATTTCGTGAAGAATACTTTGCGCTTCTCCTGCTTGAGATTGTATGCGCCTAACTCTACGACAAAATCATTCGGACTCATCATGCGATGATTCAGCATGTTCAGCACCATCGAATCCACGATAACGGGCCGGAATTCTTCCAGAATATCGAGTGCCAGGGCTGGACGACCGTAAAAGGAACTGTGCAGGTAGCCCACATAGTGGTCGAACCCTACCAGCTGTACCGCGCTGGCAACTTTGCTGGTCAGCAGTGAGTAGCCAAAGCTGAGCAGCGCGTTCACCGGGTCGGTCGGCGGTCGCTTGACACGCCCTGGAAATGGCCATTGCCTGGGGTCGGAGAACAATTTGCCGAAACAGCTAAAGTAGGCCGCGCTGCCCGCACCCTCCATCCCCAGAATCGCTTCCAGGGGCGTACCTTCTATCCGGTTATCTCCCGTCGCCAATCGCTGTGGGACGTGTACCGCGTCTAATCGCAGCGCTGCCAGTTGCTGTAGCAGTGAGGTGATCTGTTCAATGGCCTGCCTCATCTCGGCATCGGATTGACGGCGCTGGTACCGTTGCAACATGGTGCGTTGATTCATGAGCTTACCCATCACGAAGCGCCGCGCCAGTTCGCAGCGTTTGCCCATATCCAGGTGCGCGCGATACTGTGCCATGCGCAGGATGGCATTCCTGGAGAACGCGGGCGAGAGGCGACCCTTGAACTGTCCAAAATGGCTCATGAAGGTGATCTCGATGTCGCGCTCGAGCAACAGGCGCAGGGCCGAGGCCGTCATTGTTACCTCGCCCATCACCACCACTTCGTCTATTTTGATCAGCGGCACGCGCTCCTTGCGAGCCGGGACGGCCGCCGCGCCATCCTTCGCGCGCCTTTCGGGAATTTGCACCAGCAGGCTGTCTTCGCCGTCGCGCCGTACCAGCGCATAGTCTTCGGTCAGATACAATGTTGGCATGTCTATGCTCCTTTCAACCAGACCTACGTAAGCTTTTTCGCTTGCAGCATTCGCACTTCCTCCGGCATACAGAGCGGCAGCAGGCTGCATTTGGGGCAGCGTGCCGCCAGTTGACCTGTAAGCGGCGGTGGCGGAGTCTCAAGCGCCGCTATTTTCAATGCCTGGACGATGGCGGCCCGCGTCCTGGCGCGCAGTTCCTGTGTGAAACGTACCTGCACGCGCCTGCGCGAGCCAACGTAGTAGATGTAGCCATAGGGGATGAGCGGCTGGCCGGGACGACGCTCTTCCAGACACAATGCTTGCGCGCACAGTTGAATGGAATGATTGAGCCAGTCGCCCTGCTGCCCGTGCTTGTATTCCACCGGTACAGGCACGCCTGCCCGCTCCTCGATCACATCGGCAAAACCCGTCAGGCGCAACGCCTCGGAATACAGGTAGAGGCGCGTGATCTGCATCTCCCCCTCCGCCGTCGTATGTGTCCCTTCCTGGTGGACACGCTCGTGTTCCAGCGTCCCCTCCAGCACGTATTCATTGACCAGCATCTCCCCCTGCACGAACTGGTAGTAAAACTTGCGCGGGCAGTATTCCAGCGCGTTGAGCGAGGAGATGGGGATCATCTCCGTCTGTGGTATAGTTGCCATGGCTTATTGTATTTCCTCTTGATCTTTTCGGGTTTCCTAGTATACTTGTCTTGTACCGGTGTGGCAGGAGCAAGACCTTTTCTCCATCTCCCGTCTGGGATTGAAATTATACTCCATCACTTGTGAACTGTTGCCGGTAATTTGGCAGGGACGCGGGGCCGATACATCGGCCCCTCCAACCATTACTCACAGCCTTTTCCAAACCAAACTGCTACCCTTTCAAAATGCTCTTTTGCCGGTACGCGCGTAGTTGAATGCCGTTGGTGGTCGCGAAAACCCTCCGATTGTTTCCGGCGCGCTGCCAGTAACGATTGAGCAACCAGTCGCGCCCCTTGCCTGGGTGCCGCCGACCCGCCCAATCGAGGAGCCGCTGCTCCAGCAGATCATCGTAGCGGTTCAGCGTTGCCGCCGGAACGATACCGTTGTAGTAGTTCGCCCAGCCCATAATCATGGGATTGAGTTCCTCAATCACCTGCGCCTGCGGAGCCTGCTGCAACTGCCGTAACTTTTGCTCGATGGCCGCCAGGTGCCGATTGCTCGCCTCCTGGCCGGGGGCCACGATGGTCTTCAATCCCGTTGGGCGCAGCGGCGACGTGAGCCGCTGCATAAGGGATGTGAATCCAGACATGCTTGCCTGCGCCGGTGCCCGTCCCTGCCCGCTCCTGCCTGGAGAAGGTTGCTCTCTCGACTCCTGATGAATGTGAAAGCCCAGGAAATCGAAGCCGACCTGGCCTGAATAGGGCATCAGCGTATGCGCGATGCGTGTTTTGCCGGGATGCAGGTGCAATCCCATCGTTGCCAGCCACTGCCGGACTCGTTTGGCCGCCTGTTGCAGTTCCTTGAGGTCGGTATGCAAAATCACGAAGTCGTCGGCATAGCGTATCAGCAACGGCCGCTCCTTTGCCTGATCTCTGGCGGTACTGCCAGCTGCTATGGCCTCCATTCCATGCAGCGCCACATTCATCAATAAAGGCGAAAGCACGCCTCCCTGGGCAATGCCCGTTTCGACGGCATAGTAGGTGTGGTCGTCGATCACCCCCGCCTTGAGCCAGGCCTGAATGGTCTCGCGCAGCGCAGGATAGGTTTGCAGCTTGTCCAGCACCATCGCCTGGTTGACATGATCAAATGCCCCCTCGATATCAGCATCGAACACATAGGTAGGCTGGCGTTCAATCGCGACCAGAATGGCCGCGATCGCATCATGCCCACTGCGACCGGGACGAAAACCGAAGCTATGTGGCTCAAACTGCGCCTCCCACTCCGGTTCAAGCGCCAGTTTCACCAGCGCCTGCTTGCAGCGGTCGATCATCGGCAGGATGGCCACCGGGCGCTGTTCCGTCGTACCCGGCTTGGGAATCCATACTCGCCGCACCGGTCGCGGCACCTGTTGTCGCCAGTTCCGCGGATGAATCGTCGCCGCCATCGCCAGCCGCTCCTCGGCACTCAGCGATTTAACGCCATCGACGCCCGGCGTATGCCTGCCCGAATTCTCCTCCGCCGCGCGGCGCACCGCCAGTAGCCGGGCCGCCTCGGACTCCATCAATCGCTGCTGCAAGGAATGTACCGCCTGCTTATCCCCGCGCTGGCATGCCTGTGAAATCTGCATCTGCATGCGCACCACCTGCTGCTCCAACGATTTCCACGGCACGCCATTGCGTGCTGAATTCGCCGGAGCAGCCGCCTGTTGCACGCGCGCGTTTCCCGATAGTTTCTTATCTTTCATCTCCTATGTCCGATTCACTTTCAATACAAACGCGACAAAGGGCCGATAAATCGGCGGTGCCCACGATAAATCGGGGCCTACGGCCATCACCCGGTCACCCATTTGCCCCGTTGCCACCCTGTGACGATGAAGCGGCACCCCGGCGGTGCCGTAGGGGCCGATTCATCGCGCCCAGCGCCGATTCATCGGCCCTACGTGGGAAACCGACCACTGCTGGATTGCTTCGTCAATGCCTACCATCCTGTTCCTGGAACAGGGTCTATTTGCCGGACGATTGCCCCACCCTGGGCGCGATAAATCTGGCCTCTACATCCTCGCCCCCATCACACATTGCACACAAAACACTGCTTGTTCCTCATCCGCACGCTCTCTTTATCCTCGTAGATGCTCATCGCGCCGTTGTTTTCGTAGACCAGGATGGGTACATGCCTGTATACATCCGTGTACTGGTTGATCAATACATCCACCAGCATCGTCGCCAGGTACGTGTTCAGCGTTTTAACGGCAGGCTCCTTGACATTCATGCCCGTCACATAGCCTCGTTTCACCAGCTCCTCGCGGATCATCTGATCAGGATGCTTCTCACTCGCGACCTTCGTCGGGTTGATACGGTGCAGGCATTGCAAGCACAGCCTGTCGCCCACCCTGGCCGTAATCACTTCCCCACTCATATCCTCGATCTTGCCATCCTTCACCGTGATGTTAACCCCTACAGAGAGCAGCGGCACAAAGTATTCGATGGAGAGTTCCTGCGCGCGCAACCGGCTGGAATGGTTATCAGTCGCCACAATGATCCAATCGGAGAGCGCCAGCACGCTCTCGATCTCCTGGTCATGCACATCCTTCCTGTAGGCCTGTACGGTGGCCTTGGGATTAATGCGGGTGAGATGCCGCTTGACCACGTCCACCTTGGGCAGCTTCCTCTGAGCATCCTCGTAGTACGCGCCCACGACGCGGTTCAGGTTCGACATCTCCAGCACATCGGGGTCAATGAGATTGATCTCGTGAAAGCCCATATGAATGAGATGTTCGGCGATGATGGAACCTAATCCGCCGACGCCCACAATTGAGATGACCTGGTCATGCATGATCGTTCGCATCACGTCCAGGCCCAGCACCGCCGCGCCGCGATTGAAAAAGCCCTCGGTAGCCGTCACCGCCGTCTTTTCGTATTGATCATCCGCGTATTCGCGAAAGTCGGCGCTCGCGATACGCTCCCGACTCGTCTGCGTCTTCAGTTGCGCGGTTTTGGGAATGATGGAGCCACCGTTGAGCGTCCAGACGCGCGCAGAGTAGCGGCTCTGCGAGAAAACGATGCTGGCGTAGTGAATACCGGCAAATGTCTCGTGCAAAAACTGGAAGAAGGTCTGCTCGTCGCCATCATCTGTGGCCGAGAACGCGACCCGCCCCTGCGAGAAGGGGTGTGTATGCACATCGATAATCGTATCGACATCGTAGCGCCTGGTCATCTCGGCCAGCGCCGCGTGGACGAAATCCTTTTTGATGCGCAAGAAGGCCACATTCTGCGTATTGTAATCCGCCTGCGAGGGATATAGCTGATCGATAACGTTGATGATCATACAGCCATTGACCCGGCGCGTCTTCCCCAGCAAAATCGCAAAATGCTCCTTCGAAAGATCCTCCAGTAGCGTCTCTCGCAACTGCTCAAGATCGCCATTTTTAAACTTGATCTGATAACGCGATTGTGTAGTATGCATGAATGGTTCCTTTCGTAATATGGATAGGTTTTTTGCACCGCCCCTGGGCATGTCATTCTGAGCGTAGCGAAGAATCCCCCGGCTTTTTCGCCCCCCACTCTCGCCCGGTCTGCTTCCGAGAAACACCTGATTGGGTTTTTGGGAAGGTGAGGGTGAGGCTCTTACGACCGTTCATGGTGGAGTCGCTCTTCCTGGCACACAGCTGTGTACACGCCAGGGGCCAGGTTATGGGCATGCACACATTGGTATGGTAATCCCGCCAGGGGGCCGATCAATCGGCGATGCCCGCGATAAATCGGGGCCTACGGCATCCCGCCGCGGCGAAGCCGCGTAGGGGCCGGGCAGTCCTGTCTGGGGGACAGGCATACCGTACCCATCGCCGATTTATCGGCCTCCACGTCCATCCCAGAGTATTTTGTCAAAAACCTTCATCGGGCCTGGCGCAATTACCCCGTTATTTTGTTCAAGCCCATCATCACGCCCTCTGATTGAGCCTGCTCGAATTCACATGCCTATCCTCACCATGGGGCACGATGATGCCTTTCAACAAACGATGGTGGTCAACCACGCCGGGCCGATGAATCGGCGCTGGGCGCGATCAATCGGCCCCTACGACCCTCCCCATACATCCCTATTCCTCCGTTCCCGACAACACTTCGCTAATCAGCGTAAAGTATGTCCAGAGGCTATCGCCCTTGCGCCAATCTCCGGGATGTATGACCGGGGCCGGCTGCCATCCCCCGGGGTTGATGTAGACGCAGTACCACTTCCATCCCTGCGTCAAGGGGTCGCTGCAGGCCTCGTGATAGGCTTGCTGGTACAGGTGCCCGTTGACGGAGAGCGGTATATCTTGCCTGAGGTAGAAACCGACCGGCGGCAGCACCGGATATTCGGTCGGGAAGACAACCATCAGATCGGTCGTTTGAGCGATGTTATGCCAGATGGGCGGCAACACATAATTGTTGGCTATCATCCAATCGGCATTTTCCTCGTCAAACGACACGCCACGCTTGAACAAGTTCTCCGCGATATCGTAAACCTGTTCAGTGATGATCTGTTTGGAAAGCCAGGTTCGCACTCCCCCATAGGTGACGCCCTTCGTGCGGTCAGGAATCGTGGTAATCTTGACCGGATTGCCATGCTTGTCGTACAGTTCCGCCGGCGTATAGGTATGGCTCGGCTGCACAGGACGGAAAGCCATTCCCTGCTGGATGACCGGGCGCCGGCCAACTCCAGGATTCAATTGCTGGATCAAATTCTGCCCGGTAATGCCCCCGGGTGGAACCTGAATCCTTCGACCATTAATGATCGCCATGAGTAATTTCTCCTTCTAGCTTCTCGATTGAGAGCGATCTTATAACGTCACATCATCGCTGCTGTCCGCGACAGCCACACCCGTCTCCTCGCCTTTCAGATCGACGGTGATCTTTGCCCCTGGTTCGTCCGCGTCCAGGTCAAGCGCCTGCGATTCGATGAGTTTTTGAAACTGATCGTCCTCGAGCCTGTCCGCGCTTGCATTGCCATCCAGGGCCGCCAGGTAGCCGTCATAGTACACGGCCAGGTTGATAAAGCCCGAAGACTTGATCAGGATATCCGTTCCAGCATTCTCCAGAAACGTCGCCACCTCGACTCGCACACCGGCCCGCCTGACCTCCTGAATCAGCGGGATAAAATCGGAATCGCCGGTCGCCAGCACAATAATGTCCGGCTTGACCTGGTACACCACGCGCTGCACGTCCATCGCGATCTCAACGTCGAAGTTGCATTTGTACGTACCGCCCGCGATCGTACCCATCTTGGTAGTGACGATGTAGCCGGCCCGCCATAGCTCCTCAATCTCCGCGTCCAATCGATGCTCGTTGCGCGGATTGATGGGGACGTAGCAATACGCCTCGACGAGAAACCGCTGCTCGCCGACATAGTGCAGCAGGTCGGCGTAGTCCATGCGATACCTTTTCTCCCTGGCCGCGCGATTGACGTTGGCGTAATCCAGGAAGAAGACAACCTTTTCCTTTTCCATAATGTTCACTCCTCCTTTAGGAATGTGACTTACCTGGCCACTTCAGTTCGACTGTTAGTGATTGCCCAGAAGCGAGGCCGGGATTCTTCGCTGCACTCAGAATGACATGACCTGTGCATGTCATTCTGAGTGCAGCGAAGAATCCCTCGTGCCATTCTCAGACCGGCAGACACTCCTCGTTCTGGCAAATTTCCAGTTCGACTGTACTTGAAGTGTTTCTCTCCAGGTGTTAAACTACGTAGCGGAAGGTTCAGTTTTCCCTTCCACTACGAGCATATCCGTAAAGGTTGTCATTGAGAATGACATCTTTTGTCATTAGATTTTGATAGCAACGGGTGAAAAACTATGACATATGCAGGTCGCCCGCGCCGTGAGGAAGAGAGGCCGGATAGCGCATTTGGCAAGGCGCTCAAACACTACTTACAGCGTATCGAGGATTTCACACAGACCGATTTAGCCAGGGAGACCGGCATTCCCGAAAGAACGCTCTCCCTTATGGTCAAGGGGGAACGCGCAAGCGGCACGACACTGCGGCGCGATCTGCGCGACATCATCAAGGTCCTGTACAAAAAGAATGCGCTTCATTCGCTTGCAGAGGCCAACCAGCTGGTGACCAGCATTCCAATGATCAAAGAACTGGACGAGCGCGATTCCGATGACGCGGCAGTAATCAAACTGTTCAGTACATCCCTGACCGAAAACGAACGACTTGCTCGCATTGAGGAGCGCATCCGGCACGTGCTGCGCGATAACGCGGTTGTCGATCACACACAGTTGTTCGGCGTCGACACGCTGCTAAAGAAATTAAAAGATGACCTCTTCGCGCCGCAGGGTGCATGGGTGATCAGCCTCTGTGGCGAGGGCGGACTCGGCAAAACGGCCCTCACCTATGAAGCGGTCGCTCGTTATGCAGCCTCAGCAGGCTTTACCAGGGTTGGCTGGGTTTCGGCCAAAACATTCCAATTGCTACCCGATGGCATACTCTTGAGAGATGGCAGCGCCGAACTGCATTGGGGCAATATACTCAAAAAATTAGCGGACCAGCTCGGTATTCGCCTTGGTGATAACTCGAGCGGGTGGATCAAGGATTTTCAGCGCGGAATACGCTCGCTTCCGCCAGGAGAACGCTGCCTGCTCGTTGTGGATAACCTCGAAACGGTTCAGGATATCGATGAGGTCATCCAGTACCTGGGCCGCAACACGCTCGTCAATCCGCATAAGATACTCCTCACGACCCGCCATGCTCTGTTAGGAAAAGTGCAGTACCTGGTCGAACGGCACGTCAAAGCCCTTGAACTTGAACCGGCCTTACGCTTTATCCGTACTCTCGGTGGCGATGTTGTCGAACAGGCAAGCGATGACGAACTGCGGCCCATCGTAGATGTTACCGAGGGCAACCCCCTCTTAATCAAGCTCTTCGTCACGCGCCTGCTCGTGAGCCACCAGCCGCTCGATTTTGTCGTGGAAGAGTTACAGGCGGTTAATCAGCGCCTCGGCCAGAACATCATCGACTACCTCTACGCGGAATCGCTCTCGATGCTGCAACAACGCTGCGGCAAAGAGGCCGCGCGTCGTCTCCTCAACGCCTTTTGCCCACTTGGCGCCGGAGATAGCGTGACCTACGGGGCGCTGCGCACCTACAGCGACATCGCGGACGACGAGGTGTTTCACAATACGCTCAAGGTTGCTTGCGACCTGTCATTAATTCGCAGTTTGAATCTCAATGCTCGTTTTTCCATTCATAGCCTGTTATGGAAATTTGTGTGTGAATACTGAGAAAATTCATGCAATCAATAGACGACACCGCTATCGAACAAAAAATACAAAACATCCGCGCCACGAAAGCGGATTTTCGCCAGGCGGATGACAGGCGTAACGCCTTTGAAAGAGTATTGCGCGATTACTATGAACGTCTTCGCATGGCCCAATCTCCTTCCCAGGAAGACATCATCCAATCGCTCCATGTCCTCTACCGGGCATTGAACGCGCCGGAACTGGTTGATCAGCAGTTGCTCATCGACTTCATCGCGGTCGTTATTCGTTTTGTGGAAAACGCCGGTGTGGGCTACGAATTCAGCAAAGGCTTCATAGACAAGGCCATTCAGGTCTATCGAAAAGCAGGCTTTTCGCCCGTCGAACTCTACCAGGCGAAGGCCGACCTGCTGCGCCTCAATCAACTCGAAAGCGCCGAGCGCGAGCAGGCGCTTCTGGAAGCCAGGCGCTACGCTGAAGTTTCAGGCAACGCCGAAATGCTGCTGCGCGTACTCATCTCATGCGCCGTGTACTACACCGAAGTGAGCCAGTACCAGAAGGCCCTTACGGCCTGCCAGGAAAGCGAGCAACTGATCGAGCGCCATAGCCACCTGCAAAAGTACCGGCCCAAATTGCTGACCCTCTTTGGCATGAACTACACGCCACTCTTCAAATACCAGATCGCCAAAGACTGCCTGATGCAGGCAAAAACATTGCTCGATGCTGAAGAAAACCGGCAGGATGACGGTGAAAACTATGAAATCTGGGTCAGTTCGATGGATACGATCTATCACTACCTGGGCCGTATCTACGCAGCGGAAGGCGACCTGCAAGCAGCCATGTATCACTATGTCGAAGGGCATCGCTACCAGCACATGTTTGCTCAGGAGCCTCGCTCGCGCCTCGCCTTCTACCACCTGCGCATAGGCGAACTGCTCACTTCAGCCTCGCTACTGGAGCAGGCTCGCGACCACCTGCTACTGAGCCAGGAAATGTTCGACGCCATCAAATTCTCCAGTTCAGGGCGCCTGCAAGTCAGCGCCGCCTGGGCCGCGCTTTACAGCAAGGAAGGAGATTACGTGCGGGCGCGAGAATATATCCTCGACGCCAGAAAAGAGGCCCGCAACAAGCAGTTTTCCCGCGGCGAACTCTGGTGCCTGGTCAAACTCTTCTGGCTGGAACTGGGTCATTTCCACCTGTATCGTGCCATCGTCGCTGCTATCCAGGCGCTCGGAACCTGGCGTCACGGAGAACTGCGGCGCAACGAAACCCTCAGAATGCTTGGTCACTACTTCGTACAGGTCGTCTCCGCGCCTATCAAACTGCTGAGCCGTAAGCCCCATACCGTGATGGGCGCCGGAACGCTCAACGCCAGATTGCAGGCGTGCATTTGCCCCCTGCACCAATCCTGTGATCCCCAAAAGAGATTCTTCGCTCCGCTCAGAATGACATGCTGGCTGTGTCATTCTGAGCGCAGTGAAGAATCCCGCTGGCCTGTCATTCTGAACGAAGCAAAGAATCCCGCTGGCCTGTCATTCTGAGCGCAGCGAAGAATCCCGCTGGCACAAGGCTCACATTCTTCCCCCTGGTTCCTCACGGCTTCGGCTCGCGCTCAGCATGACACCGCCAGAGCCACTCGGATGACCGGCTTTGAACGTGAGATTTCATAATTAAGAGTAGCGCCTCTCCCTCGCCCGCTCGCGAATCACCTGCAGATCAAGCAACTCCGCGACCTCGTAGGTCGTGACCGCCCCGGCAGCCGGGCGCAAGCGTATCAATGCCGGGAAATGTCCCATGCGTCCATGCAGTTCCGCCAGCAAAACGAAGGCGGCGGGCGCGTATCCAGGGGGATTGATGAGCAACTGGCGCGTCTGCCACTCTTCCGATGAGAGGCCAGCCGCGTTTACCAGCTGCGCGATTTGTGGTTCCAGGGCCTTCGCCTGGTCGATCTGTACCGGTATCGTGCGAACATCCTCTACAGGCATGCCGGCCAGCGCCTCAATGCGCGCTCGCTGCTCGGTCGTGAAAGGATGCGAAAAGTTGATGACAAGCATAGAAATACTCCTTCAAATAGGCAAGAATGTGATCTCCCCGAGTATATCCCATAACCTTTCAGAATAGATGAGAAAAACTTCTGAAAAATATCAGAACATTTCTGATGTATTTAGCTCCCAGACAGGATATACTCTACCCGTGGTCTGTTTCAAAGTAGCGCGAAAAATGCCGGTAGAGAAATCGCTGGTCGAATGGCCCATAGTCCGCGCTATCCCAGACCTGCGCGCAGGTATCCAGCAACTTATCTCTATGGCTATACACTGTTTTGATGGAGAGGCAGAGCCGGTCGGCGATCTCCTGGGCGGTGAGACCATCCGCGATACCGCGCAGGACATCGAACTGGCGATGCGTAATCTTCTGGATAAAAGCCTCGCAGCGCGCGTGTTCTTGCGCGTCCATGCGCGCTTTCCCGGCCTGCTGGGCCGCCTGCGCGCTGGGAAACGACTGCGCCAGCAAGGGAACGTAATCGGCTATAGGAAAGAACGGCATCTCGATCAGGTTCACCCTTGCATCGGGCGGAACGTGCATCTGCGCGCCGTCTCTCACCTGCGCCTTGATAGCTTCGGGCGTGTAGATGTGCCAGATATGGTCGAACGAGTCGAATTTGAGCTGCGCGGCTGAAATGGCCAGCAGCGCCATCAGTCGCCGCCCACCGGTCACCGACAGGTGAATATGGCGCGGCTGCTGTTTCAGCTCCTCGAAAAAGCTGTAAATGGTGTCGCGCGTTCCTTTAGCAGAGGTGTTGTCGGTGATATCGTCCAGCGGAATGTGATCGAGTTCCAGGATTTTCGGGCGAAAAGGGCAGTTGATGATGCGCCCATCGATCTGATAATGGTCGTCCGGAAATTCGGCGTGCAGGCAGTCGAGAGCATGTCGCAGGCGCGGCTGAGCGGCGCGTGGGAGAATTACGATCACCTCGCCTATCGTTACGCCATGCCGCAGTAACAGGTCGAGCGTGAACGTCACCACCTGCGGCTGCCCGCCGAGGGTGGCTACCAGCGTCTGAATATAGTTCAATTCGGGCATTCGCGGCACACTCACTTTCATTATAGAGAAAGGACTATCGAACGATGAACGTACTTCCGGCCATATTGATCGGCGGCCCACCCAACGCGGGCAAATCCGTCCTGTTCTACAGCCTGACGATGGCGCTGTATGAACGCGGCATCAAACATCATATCGTGCGCGCCTGCCCCGACGGCGAGGGCAACTGGTATCAAGAGATTCACCGCTCGCTCGACCCAGAAATCGCCCGGCTCATTAAGGTACAATCGAAGGCAGAATGGACGCCGGCATTCGTCGAGGGTATCTGTCGCGACCTGGAACGCCGTCACACTCCGCTCCTGGTAGATGTGGGTGGCCGCCCGCAAACATGGCAGCACTGCATCCTGCATCAATGCACGCACTCGATCTTACTCTATCGCGACCCCAATGACGAGGCTACCCACTTCTGGCAGCACTTGCTGGGTTCAACACAACTCCTGCCGCTGGCCTCCATCCATTCTACCTTACATGGAGAAGCCGTGCTGACGGAAGAAACGCCCGTCATTCGCGGAACGCTCACCGGCTTAGAACGCGGCACGCGCGCGCAAGGGCCAGTTTTCGACGCGCTGGTGAATCGCATCGTCGCGCTCTTTGCCACCTATCCGCTCGCCGAGTTGGAGCAGGCGCAACTACAAAAGGCGCCCGCGGAACCCGTCGTTCTCCCAGACCTGCTGCACAAGTTCGATGCCGGCGCGCAGGAATGGAAGCCTACCATGCTGCGCCTTCTCGCCGGAGAACTGCCATCTAACCAGCCGCTGGCCATCTACGGCAAGGGTCCCGGCTGGCTCTACGGCACTCTGGCGTCCCAGGTAGGTGAGCAGCCATTCTACCAGTTCGATCCGCGCATCGGCTGGATGGCCCCGCCGCGACTCGAATCCGGCACGGAGCCTGCTCCCGAAGGACTCACCTACCGGCTCTACGACGATTCCTATGGGCAGGTACTCTCCATCAAACTCAGCAACGAATACCTGGACTACCTGCAGGCAGAAGGAATGCATTTCCCGCCGATTCAGGCCGGTCGCGGACTCATTCTCAACGGCAAGATGCCGCTCTGGCTGCTGACCGCGCTCGTCCGTCTCTATCGCGTGGCGGAAGTCCCCTGGATCGCCTGCTACCAGCCACAGGTAAAGGGAGCGGTGATCGTACTTTCCCGCGGCGATGAATACGCGATTGGTGATGTGATCCTCATGCCCATGCCGCAGTGAAATTCCCCGCTTACCGTTGTTTCATTGTAGCACAGGTGCAAACGATCAGGCAGAGCTATAAGATGAAGTTACTACGGGGGTATCAAAAAATGCGGGAATATTCTATAATAATCCCGAATAGAAAGGATGGATGTTGTGATGGAATTTGATACAATGACCACAACGGATGGACAACCTGCTACAAAACCCGCTGTTCCAGATGCGTCTCCGGCGAAACTCTATGCGTTCCTGCTCAAGCTGCGCCCGCTGCAACCCGGCACACTGATGCCCTTTTCTGGCGAGCTGGTGCATGCCGCGTGGCTCGACTGGCTGGCCGCTGCCGCGCCCGATGTTGCCGCCTGGCTGCACGATGGCAACAAACGGCGTCTCTTCACCTGCTCCAGCCTGCAATTTCCCATTCCCACGCAGCGCATGCGCCAGGCGGAGAGAGAGAACGTTCACCTGTCGGTAGAGCCTGATAAAACATACGCCATACGCATCACGCTGCTGCTGGGCGGACTCTTTCCCCTGTTCCACGAGGCGTTGATGAACTACAACCAGCGCAACACCGGCGAGCAAAAGCCACCATTCATGCGCCTGGGCAAGCAAACGTTCCTGCTCGAAGAGGTGCTGATCGGCAACGACGATCCATCTGATTGGACCGGCTTTACCTCTTTCAGCAATTTCGCCGAAAAAGCCAGGGAGCTCAAGCTGAGCAAAGTCGAAACGCTCAAACTCGAATTTGACTCCCTGACGACGTTCAACCGCAACAACGCGAGAAACAGGGTCTACGGCGTTTATCATGCCCTGTTGCCCCTACCGGAGTACATATTCCCCATTCTCGCCCGGCGCTGGCAAGAACTCGCCCCGCCGGAGTACACTCATCTTGTTGACGAGGCCGCCATCGAACAATACATCCAGAATAATGGGATCATCATCACCGATTACAACCTCAAGCCTCATCGCGTGACGTTCACGAATCATCCGCAGCCCGGTTTCACCGGCACCTGCACCTACGCGCTGCGAGGCCCCGACGAGCCGGCCAGCGAAGAGGCCCCTTTGACGGTGCGCCAGCAGTTGATCCTGCTCGCGCAACTGGCATTCTACACCGGCGTTGGGTACAAGACGGCGATGGGGATGGGGAGGACGAGGCCGGTGTAAGGGCTGTAGCTGGCGCAATCAAGAAAAAATTCAGAATTTTTCTGAGGAAAACCAGAAGTACTTCCCTTGTACTAATCAGCATTTTCTGCTAAGATAACCAGCACTGGTAATCCCATCATAGATACTCGGCTCCGGCATAAATCATCCTGAAATAGTGGCTTGAGGTATTTAGAAAGAGTAAGTTCAAAGTCATGGAATCGAGAACAGTACAAATCCTTTCCCTCAAATTATTGCATTCCTTCTTCACAGACAAAAGCCTGAGGTTCGAAAATGAGCGAATTACATGAGTACCAGGTTGATCATCTCTTGCTTCTTGTCGGCTCCAACCCGGTGCCAAATGCGGTAGCAGGCAAACTACTCATTGCGCCGGGCGGCACGATTACCCTCATTCACTCAAAAGAGGGGCTTAAGCTCGCCCAAAGATTACAAACGTGGTTGGATTCTAGCAAAAACTTTGGTTTCAAGGAAGTTGAAGAGTCGAATGCGGCTTCAGTCTCTAAGCGCGTACAGGAGGCGCTCGATAAGTATGAACGCACGTTATTGGAGGAAAGTGACTCCAACAATGCAAACAAAGAGCATGAGTTCCGCCTGGGTCTCAACTACACGGGCGGCACCAAGGTGATGTCGGTACATGCCTATCGCGCGCTAGAGAAGTGGGTTAATGACCCCAAAAGACGCATCATATTCAGTAAGAACCTCGTATTTAGCTACCTCGACGCGCGTACACTAAAAATGTGCTTTGAGCCTGTCCAAGGTCAGCCTACTACAATTCCCGTTGGCAATGAAGTCGAGATTAAGATTGAAGATTTGCTCAAGTTGCACAATTGGAAGTTTAAAAAGTCCCCCACCTGGGAACCGGTGCTGCCACAGAGTGCGGCAGCCTTGCTCGCTATCCATAGCAATCCAGCCGAAGCCAGGATATGGACAACATGGCTGTATGATGAGCTTTTCCGAAATGCGAAGAGACAGGATGATCTCCGTTCTCCCTTCTGGGTGCTTAAGGACGGAAAAGAGCAACAGGGACAACTTGAGGTAAAGTATGCGGATTTTGAATCTAAGTGGAAAAGCAAGGGTCAGCTACGCGAGCTAAAAATATCCTGGCCCAACCTGCCAGACCTGCGGGAAACCATGAGCAATGAGCTTGGACAAAGTGGAACCGAAAACCTTGACCTGGCTGTAGCGAAAGGAAAAGGATTTGACGTGGTAGAGGATTTCTGTAAGTGGTTGAGCGGAATCTGGTTGGAGTCTGCTGTGCTTACGGTGCTGCAAAATTGCTCCCAGGAATTAGGTCTGAAAGAGTGTTGTATGGATCTCCAACCCGAAGTGCTGGACAATGGGGATGGCAAGACCGGCTTCCAATTTGATGTCGCTGCGTTATGTGGCTATCAGCTATTCGCCTTTTCATGCTCTACTGAGAGCGGGGAAGACAGGGGAGGCAGAGGACTTCTGAAGCAGAAACTGTTCGAGGCCTATATACGCGCGCGGCAGATGGGCGGCGATGAGGCCTGTGTCGCGCTAGTATGCTGCGCAAAGCCGGAAATGACCGGCGATCTGGAGAACGAGATACGCCATGTTTTTAACCAGGAGGGGCGCATACGAGTCTTCGGACGTGAGCATCTGGCAAACCTGGCGGAGAATATCGCGGACTGGATCCGCAGACAGAGTAAGGAGGGTTGAGCATGTGGCTCGTGGTTGTCGACACGATGCAGATACAACCGTACATCTTCGGCAGCAACCGTCTGCGCGAGAACGTCGGAGCATCATATCTGGTTCACCTCGCAACCGGAGACTGGGCATTTGATGCCGTGAAATCCGCTGTACCTGGAAAGACCAACATCGGAGACGGAAATAAGTTGATAGGTGATGCCTGGATCGAGAATGGTCTGGATGCCGAGGTATTGTATGCGGGTGGTGGCAATTTCGTTGTGCTGTTCGACAACAAAGAAAAGGCCAGGGAGTTTACTTCTAATCTCTCGTTGCGTGCTTTGCTGGAGGCTCCTGGACTACAATTAGTGATCACCCCACAGGAGGAGATCAATTGGCAAGAAGATGTCCTTCATAAAAAGCTAGAGAAGGCGTTTCACGCATTAGCGGAGCAGAAAAGAAACCATACCTGGTCAGCACCCCTGCTCGGACTGAGCGTAACAGCAGCTTGCGGCTCAACCGGCTTACCGGCTACCGGAGTGGTTAAGGGCATTGGTGGTGAGCCAGGCTACCTGGCTTCCGACGAGATCCAGGCCAAAGTAGATGTTGCCAGACCGGATCAAAGTAGTTTAAGCAAAGCTGACCGGCGACTACAAAGGACAGTGAGACTACCAGAAGAGTATCGCTACCCCGCCGATTTCGAGGATATGGGTGCTACAGCAGGCGAGTACAGCCATATTGCTGTCGTGCATGCTGACGGCAACGGCATGAGCCAGCACATTCGTGACATCGGCAATACCTATCCCACACCGGATAAGAACCGTGATTTTATCCTCGCCTTGAGGAAGTTTTCAGTCGATGTAGAGATCGCCGCCAAGAAAGCACTCAATGCGGTAGTCGAGAGGCTCGTCAACCACATTGTTGATAAAGATGGCGGCAAATGGATCGTTTATGAGCCACACCAGGATGAGCCACACCAGGATCTGTCGATCAAGATCGAGCTGGCAAAAAGCAAAGACGGACGCTATTATATCCCTTTCCGGCCTATCGTCTTTGGTGGCGACGATGTTACCTTTGTATGCGATGGGCGTCTGGGCTTGTCGCTGGCGACGATGTACTTGCGGGAGTTTGAGCAGCAGACAGCCGGGCTGGGGAAAGACAACAATGAACTGACAGCCTGCGCGGGTATCGCTATCGTCAAGAGCCATTATCCTTTTGCCCGCGCATACGCATTGTCCGAAGAGTTGAGCAGGTCAGCTAAATCCTATCGTACAAGGGAGACGATTGCTGGCTCCTGCCTCGATTGGCATTTCGCCTTGAGTGGCCTGGGTGGTTCCATCACGGAGATTCGCGAGCGCGAATATAAGGTGCGCACCGGTTCATTGACGTTGCGCCCTGTCACGCTGAAGGCTAATCCTAAGAGGGGACAACACGCCTGGCCCGTAGTTCTGGAAGGTATCAAGGCCTTTCAAGGAAAGCAGTGGGCGGGACGTCGCAACAAAATTAAGGCCCTGCGCGATACCCTGCGCGAGGGACCCTCAGCGGTTGAACACTTTAGAGTGGCTTTCAACAAGGGTGAGAAATTGCCGCCGGTTCTGCCTGAGATGCAGGACTGGCCACTGAGAGGTTGGCAAGGTCCTTTCTGTGGTTACTTCGATGCGATTGAGTTAGTAGACTGGTTCATACCGTTGGAAGGAGACGGGTAATGCGACGCCTGCAACTAAAGTTGCAACTTGAAAGCGATGCCACCTTCGGTCGTGGCGAGGGTTTGGCCGGGCTGGTAGACGAAGAGATAGAATACGACCTTGCGACCGGGCTGCCATTCCTGCGTGGCCGCACGCTGAAAGGCCTGCTGGTGGAAGAATGCGCCAATCTGCTGTTTGCTCTTCAGGTAGCACATTCGCCTGCACTGTCTACACTTGGAGCCTCGGCCAGGCGCCTATTCGGTAGTCCCGGCAGCGGTCTGGAGAGTGCGGCCCTGCTACACTTCGGCCCAGCTCTCCTACCCCAACAATTGCGCGAGGCAGTACGCTCCGGCATAGAAAATGAGGAGATGGAACCTAACGATGTGCTGGAGGCCCTAACCACGATTCGCCGCCAGACTGCTATCGACGAGGTGAGGGGAGCGCCCGATAAGGGCAGTTTGCGCTCGATGCGCGTTGTGCTGCGTGGAACAAGCTTCTGGGCGTGGCTCGACTTTCCCGATAACCTTGGGGAGGATGATCTGGCTTTGTTGGCCGCCTGTGTGCTAAGTGTGCGGCGCGGTGGCATAGGACGCAACCGGGGACGAGGCCGGTTGAGCCTGGAATTGTTGGATGAAAGCGGCAACCCCATTCAAGAGAAATACTTCGGACGCTTTAAGGAAATCATAGCGGAGGGGCAAGCATGAAAGTTATCAAGTATAACATTGAACTGCTGGAGCCAGTCCTGGTGACTTCAGTGCAAGGCGATCCCAACAGCTCAGTAGCATTTGATTACCTGCCAGGCAGCGTCCTGCGCGGCGTCTTGATCGATAAGTATCTCGGCTCAAAATCGGGCGACACCACAGATAGCACGCTGCGGCGTCTTTTCTTCGATGGCACTACCCGCTACCTCAACGGCTATCTCCTGGACGCTTACGACCATCCCAGCTACCCGACACCCTTATCCTGGCAGCGCGTCAAAGATCAAGCCAATGATAAAGAGGGAAAGACTTTCGACATCTTCGATTTTGCAATCGAACCACAGTATGACGATCAGCAATGGCAGCCCGTCCCGGCGCCGTTTTATACCCAGTCTAGTACATCCGTGCGGTTGATTCGACCGGCTCGCAACGTGGCAGTACACACCCAACGCACCCCACGCTTTGGCCGCGCCATGCCTGAGTTGCTCCCTATCAGTAAGGGTCCGGCAAGCGGGCAGGCCGTCAAACCACTTGAGGAGGGCAAAATCCGCGGTGCTGTTTATCGCTATGATGCGCTGGCCGCCGGACAGAAGTTTCAGGCTGCGATCATATGTGACAATGACGAGGATGCGAAGATTCTACAGGACTTAATAGGTGGCTACGTTACCCTGGGCGGCTCGCGCAGTGGTGGCTATGGTCGAGCCGAAATCAAACTGCTTACCGAGGATGATTCGGATCAAGATGCGACTGAAGATGACGAGGACATACAGGAGGACAAGCTGATCGTCACGCTGCAAAGCGATATGTTAATACGCGACGTGCGGGGCCAGTTCGCCGTCGATTCCGAACTACTATGTCAGGTATTGGGCAGACATCTAGGAGTAGATCTAAAGCTTAAAATGGCGTTCATCGGCGCTGTGCCGATCGGCGGTTTCAACCGCAAATGGGGTTTGCCCTTGCCGCAGGCTCTGGCGGTTCGTATGGGTAGTGTACTGGTTTTTGAAGATCCCCACTGCGATCCCGCTCTGCTACATGATCTGGAGGTACGCGGCATCGGCGAGCGCCGCGCCGAAGGCTTTGGGCGCATCGCTTTCAACCGGCAGCGAGTGCTAAAGCTGGAGACGAAAGAGAATAAGCGTTCCAGTTCCAGACCGGCTAACCTTACCTTCAGCCAGGACGAGGCACGTACACTCGCGGAATTGATGGTCAATCGCATGCTTATAAAGCGGTTGGACGAAAGTCTGCTGGCCCGGGCCAGCACTTTAGAAATTGCCAATCCTCCGTCCAATGCACAGATTTCGGGCCTGCGCAGCATTGTTCTCGAGGAGATTCGCCAGACAACACCAGGAACCGGCAAGATACGCCGGTTTATTGCGAGTATTGAAGCTAGAGGTACTTCCCGCCGCCAGTTTGAACGCAGCACCATCAATAGAGAACCACTGCTCCGCTGGCTGAAAAGCCTGCTGGGGGACGGTAGTGAGGGTACATGGACGATGGACGATAATGTTTGGAAAAATCTACTGGGTTTGAGTAGTACTGGAGAGATTGCCATCGGGAATGTGAAAGCAAACATAGATAACGCTCTGCGCCTGAAGTACGTACTCCGCCTCATAGACCTTGTGCTGGCGCGAGCAGCCAAAGAGCAAGGAAAGGAGAACTAGCTATGCCTAAGCCTTCATGGTCTGGCGAGGTATCGCGCAAAATCGTGCAGCGCATCGTGGTCGAGGGCGATCTTGTTCTGCTGACCCCTGCCCACTTCGGCAATGGCGACGGTGACGACCTGATCGACATGCCGCTGTTGACCGATTCACTCGATGAAAAGACGCCGCTACTGACCGGTGCGTCGATTGTCGGGGCCTTACGCGGCTACTTGCACGAACGCGAACAAGGCTTTCGCGTGAAAGTCGATACATACGCGAGTGCTAACAAGTCGGCCAGTGTACGCCTTTTCGGTGGCAACAAGGGCAATGATGTTGGCGAGCAGAGTCCACTGATCGTCGAGGATGCGCGTGGTAAAAATGCTGGCATCGAGTTGCGCGATGGTGTGCGTCTCGCCGGTAAGAGTCGTACAGCAGAACATGATGCATTATTCAATATTGAAATGTGGGAAGTCGGCACGACGTTTCCTTTGCGTTTCGAGCTGGTGGTGCGCCAGAGCGATGAGGCATCCGAACTTAAGCGGGCGCTGGCTACAGCCCTCGCCGGTTTCACCGATGGCAGCATCACTATCGGTGCGCGCAAGCGGCGTGGCTATGGCCGGGTAAACGTAACTGGTTGGCGGGTCAAAGAATACGACCTGACAAAAACTGGGCAATTGCTGGACTGGATCGAGCATGGTGCGAAAGAATTGAGTGGCACCGCCAGTACAGATATTATGCACGCGCTTGGCATTGATGAGTTGGTAACCGATCAGCGTAAGGCTTTCCGCCTCAAGGCAGAATTCTACCTGGATGGCTCGCTGCTCATTCGCTCTGGCAGCGGTCCCGATATCGAAGGTGCCACAGACGCCGCCAATATAGCGCGCCCCGACTTTATGCACCTGCATTCAGCACGACCAACGGCAGGCGGTGTACGTAAATCCGAACCGGTCCTCTCAGGCACCAGCCTTACCGGCGCCTTGCGCGCCAGAGCCTTCAAGATCGCTCAGTTGATTGCGCCAGACACCGTAGAAGGGCAAGAAGCAGCGGGTGGATTGATTGAAGACATGTTCGGAGCCAATATGGGAACCGCTCAAGAGCCAAAAGCCAGCCAACCGAAGGCCAGTCGAATGCTTGTTCGCGAACACATTGTGAGGAATGTCGAAAATATGTTGGTACAGAATCGTGTGAGCATCGACCGCTTCACCGGCGGCACACGCGATGGCGCCCTGTTCAACGAACAGCCCCTGTTCGGTGACGCGCAATCGGTCGTCACAGTTGACCTGCAACTTGAGGAACCAAAGGAACACGAGATCGGTTTACTCCTCTTGCTTTTGAAAGACCTCTGGACAGGAGATCTGCCCCTTGGCGGCGAAATCTCGGTTGGCCGAGGTCGGCTGCAGGGCAAGAACTGCGAGATCGAGCATCGAAACGGCGAGGTACGCACCTGGAACTTGCTTGCAAACGAGACCAACGGCCTGAGTGTGAAAGGTGATACCCAGGAGCTAGAAAAATACGTTGCCAGTTTACACACATATCTGAGTGGGAGCAAATCATGAAGCGCGAGATCATCGACACAACAACAACATGTGAACCCGTAAAGATGGACGGCTTTGCAAGCAACCCAGCAGAATGGCTATCCCAGCAAATGCAGACTTACGGGCTGAAATACCTGCTCGCCCACACTGACGATGGCGTAATATGGGGCCGACTTGATGGCACAGAGTTGATTACCTCGCATGGCCTAGTCCCAGAATACTCGCCACCTTTGCGAGCAGAGACACTCCTGACAGCCCGCGTCTTCTCACGTGCGGGTGAGTTGCTCGTCTGGCGCGACGAATCCGGTGAATGGGCTGGTCGGCTCATCATCGAGGATAAGCCGGACGCGACTGCCGAATGGACCAGAGCTTTTGAAGAAAAGCAGGTTTTGTTCGGCACACATGCCCAACCCAAGGAGCGAGGCTTTGCCCTGATGCGCGAGGGTTCACAGGGACTCTTTCACGCCGTCCCACTGGACCTCTCAGGACCAATTGACGAGGAAGAACGCCCCCTGCGACTCATAGTTCGCCACTACTTGAAAGAAGATAAAAATGGTTTCGTCCGAGTAAACGCTAGCCGACTTGTTGGCCTGTTGCCAGAGCCTGAGGAGAGCAACGCATGAGTATTCTACAACCCTGGCCTGAACACCAGAACCCCACCAGACGGGATCGAATCGCCAGTGCGCCTTATAATTTTGTGCCACTGCCTGAGAAAATCATATCTGCCGTCGATAGTGCCAATGAACTTCCAGATCACAATAAGTACTACCGAAACCATCTCAGCGGCTACTTCGATGTGACACTGACGACCCGCTCGCCCCTCTACATTCGTGGGCCTATAGCGGCAAAAGATTTGCCCCGCCAGGAGGAGAAGGAGATAAAGGACAAACCTGAGTTCTTCTATACTCACGACGAACATACGCCGGTAATTCCCGGCAGCAGCCTGCGCGGCATGCTGCGCTCTGTACTCGAAATCGCCAGCTACAGCAAGATGCAGTGGGTCAGCGATAAGCAGTTATTCTTTCGTACAGTAGATGATTCAGCTATCGGCTCATACTATAACTATCGAATGGTCGAAGAGCTTGATACTGTTCATAGTACCGGACATCCACCTGCGCCTGCTTATCACGCTAGAGTCGAGGGCGGCTTTTTCCACATGCGTAAAGACGGAACCTACTTCATTGAGGAATGCACAGTTGCCCGTGTTGAGATAGAGGATCTCTTGCGACTATTTGGGAGATCGAATCGACGCGATTTGTACCAACTCGATGGCAGGAATCTGAATCCAAGTAATGAACGTAATCCCAATCAGACGCCAAGTTGGTCATATCAACATAAAGAAATATGGGCAGATATTGATAGGACCGAGAAGGATTACTTTTTCGCCGGACAATTCACAATAGACCACAATAATAGAAGGCACATGCGCCATCCTGATCTTTACCTACGCTTCCGGCGTGCCAACAATCTTGCACAGGCTCAGACGCAAGGCAAAAAAGCTGGCAAGTTGGTCCTGACAGGACACATGAACTATAAGCATCTGGCATTCCTTTTTGTTCCCAATAAGCAGCTTGGGTTACCAGTTACTACAATCGATGTACCCAACGATCCCGGTGAACAGAACTCTAACAAGCGGCTAGTTGACCGCTTTCATGATGACGATCAGCTTACACAATGGCAGAAAAAAGCCTTCCCTGCCCATAGAAGGCCGTCAGGGCCGAAGGAAGATGGATACTTGCTTGATGGCGATCCAGTCTTCTTCCTATGCGACGAAAAACGTAATCTCATATTCTTTGGACGAGCCCAAATGTTCCGCTTGCCCTACACTCGTTCACCATTTAAACTGGTAGATCCGTCTCTTCATAGCATCAGGGATATCGATTATGCCGAAGCTCTATTCGGGTTTGTACGCAATCCGCAACAGTTTGAAGAATCGAGAGTCCCTGTACCCAGGCAAGGCGAAAAAGGCCGCGCTTACGCAGGCCGCGTTACCATCACAAATGCTATACTCCAACCAGATCAAGAGAGTATCTGGCTAGCGGGAAACTTTAACCAGGATATTACACCTAAAATATTAGCAACACCAAAACCTACCGCATTCCAGCACTACCTTACGCAGCAACATCCTGATGAGAAGAAAAGACTCGGTCACTATGATAGCAAGCCACCAGAGAGCGACAAGACTACTATTCGTGGTCATAAGCTCTACTGGCATCAAGGCCTGGATGCCGAAGACAGACTAAGACTTGAAGAGATCCGTGATGCTATCAAAGAACCGGATAAAGTTCCTCCAGATGATAAGCAGCATACGCACATGAAACCGCTGAAGCCTGGAGTTCAATTTTCCTTCCGTGTCTACTTCGAGAATCTGTCTGAGCAGGAACTTGGCGCTCTCTGCTGGACGCTTCATCCAAATGGAGAGCAGGGAAAGCGTTATTGCCACCATCTTGGTATGGGTAAACCGTTGGGGATGGGATCAGTGGAACTGCATGCCCACTTGCATATCATTGATCGTCCGTCGCGCTACAATACACTCTTTACCAGTAGCGGCCACAACTGGCAATCAGGTGAGGCATCGACAGTCGAGGACCTGGCTGATCGCGAAGTACTGGAGCGCCGAACGCGGCCTTTCGAGAAACACCTGTTGGATGAACTGAATCCAGACCCACCTTGCGGACGACTGGCAGATATGCAACGTATCGCTATGCTGCTCAAGTTGCTCGAATGGCCAGGCTACCGTGCGGAAGAAGGCGATAGATATCTGGAAGCCGAGAATCGTCCAAATACCCGTTACATGAAGATTCAGCCTAATGAATATCGTGATCGCCCAGTATTGCCCGATCCCAGGCTGTTCGACAATCAATACTTTGAGGGTAAATCACGCCCACAAGATACCCATGCTCCGGTCGCGCAACAGGTTCCGGCAGAGAAGGATGCATCTCAACCAGCTGTGTCATCTAAATTGATGGAAATAATGGAAGAATTTCCTATCGGCCGGGAACTGACCAATATGCTTCATTTTCCTCAAAACGAGCAGGGAGTTGAAGTCAGGTTCTGGGATCGGAACCCTAAACAGATTATTGGGTTTATCCCGAAGGCACTGATAGATCGTCCATTAGGTGACAGAATATCAGTTGTTGTGACAGGACACCACCAGGAACCCAACGGTCGCTTAGTCGTCGAATTGAAGCTGCGGTCGAAGAAATAGTATACTTACTATCTGATTGATGAACACAGGAGATGAAATCATGAGAAAAAATGCGAAACTCTTCAAGTCCTGCATGCTATGTTTGCTCTCACGCTCATCGTTATCGCCTTCAATTGCGCGTTGGAGGAGTAGAAGCCTATCCGCTGAGTAACAGCTGCAAATGGCAAGTCGTTAGTAGCCCAAACCCTGGAAGTGGAAGCCAATTGGTAGGAGTAGCGGTCATCTGAATTCTATCCCTGCTAATAGGTCCTGTTGAAGCTACGAGTTGGGCGGAGGAGGATGTAAGTTGAAGATGACCTGAATATGCTTCTTACTGTCTTCCATGCGAGGTGGACGTGGATAAATCCAGACCGATTCCTGGCCCGGCCCCGGTTCAATGCGATCACGCTGGTTCATCTATCTGCCGTGCTTTCACTTTTATATTAAATCCGCTTTCACGGGCTGCAATTACAACAACTGATCGGGGTCGATGCCCAGGGCACGCAGCCGCTCCGCATAGGCCTGTGCTTTGCGCGCCTCTGCTTCGGCTCTTCTGGCTTCCATCTCTGCCCGCTGGCGTTCTGCTTGCGCCCGCAGGTGCTCCATCCTTCGGGCCTCCGCTTCCACATCGGCCCGGAGTGCCTCGGCCTGCTCCCTAGTCAGACGCGGCTCTCCCCGGCTATTGTGCAGGCGCAGGTACTGCTCATCAGGCACCAGGTAGCTGTCCAGGCGCGGACTCCACAACTGTCCCTGGTCATTGAGCGAAAGTGGCTCCATCAGACCGGTCGCGGGATCACGATGCCAGCCGAACAACCGCTGCCCCTCGCGCCGGCTCAATGACAGCATCGGGTCGTTAGGGTCGTAGGCATAGTATTCCTCTACACCCATGCGCGCATATTTCCAGACCTTTTCCCCAAGGTCTTTGGCCCAGGTTTCCTCTGAACCAATCACAAAGACCACCTGAGGAGCTGGCCCGTAGACACCAACCCGCCAGCTTTTCACGCGCCGGAACACGACTCCCTGAATCACGGCGATATCAGGCGCAATCGGGCGCTCATTTTTGTTGGGGGTTTGATAGAAATTCAGGTTCTCATAGATGGCACACAGTTGCCCGTGAAAGAGCCAGGTAAGGACCGCCATCAGGTAGTTGACCAGCAGGGCATGGTCGGCGGTTTCCCCCATCTCGTCCTCCTCGGTGGGGTGGGAATCGTAATAATACTCTACCTCGTCTTCAATCTGCCTTGCCATGAGTTCTTCCTTTCTTGAATGCAGGCCGCTACCAAGGTCTCTTCGTCCCCCAACCTTTTATCGTCTGTAGTGGCTTCCCTGGCTCCCTGGTAGGCCAGAAAAAGCTATTTCAATCTTATCACAGTCTTAGCGGAACAACAAGCAGAATCCTGGTAAATGCAAGGCCTCTACTGAATGAACCTGATGATAATAGGACAATCAAAAGCCCATAGACAGGTAGAACTATTTCGGTCTATAATAGCTCTAGAACAGGCAGAGATACCTCTGACCGGCAGTATGAGGAGAGTCTACATGTTTAAGCTGATTCGTAACCTGCTCTTTACAGCGATCATTGTTGGGGGCGTGCTTTATTTTTTCACGCCGCGCCTCTTCGCCCAGGTGGGAAGTTCAGCGGTCAATGCGATCAACAACTCGACAACTACCGGGCTGGCACAATACCTTCCGAAAGATGTCAATGGGACAACTGACGCGCTACAGTTGAATCTCAGCGGCCTCGCATCACATTTCAGCTATTTCGTGACGATAGATACCGGCAAATGCGGTGGCTCTCCTATGTTCAACCTGGGGAAATACAGTTCCGACAGCAACGGCAACCTCGATACCCTGCTCTCCACCACAAACCTGGATACCTCGCATACCCTCTACATCGATATCCACCAGGGCAACTCTGCTAGCGGAACAACCGTTGCCTGCGGCCAGTTACAAATAAACAAAAATAGCGTAACCAGCCTTAACCTGACCGGCAACAGCTCTACAAATACGAACCTGACCCCTTTAAATGGACAGAATACCGGCCAGAGTTCGAGCACCTCGGCGCCCGCGGGCATTCCTCAAGGCGGCTTCCCTAATACAGGCGTGGCCCCGGCAGGCAGCAATTCGTATGATAACTACAGCTACCCGCGCAAATACTAGCGGCGCAGGATCAACACCTTGAAATTTCCCATGCCGTTGGGGTCGGTCAGAAGTAGGACGCCCTGCCGCACGTTATACCATTTCAGCAGCGCCACCTGTCCCCGGTCGCTGGCACGCGCCGTATCGGCCTCCGCGAATTCCTGCTGCCGGAGCCGCTCCAGTTCCTCACGAATACCCAGTCCCTCCAGCCATTCACGCTGCGTCGTAAATTTGCTGACACGCAGGCCATGTCGCCTCGCCTCCTGAATAAGCGCGCTGAAATTGACATGCGCCGTAATATCCTGCGCCCCCGGACGCGCCAGCGGCCACCCGGTCATTTGATGCTGGTAGTAGCAGTTCAGCGTGCCATGCCATCTATGGCGCGTATAGAGGTCAGGAGCCTTCTCACCGTAGTCGATGGTCAGAATAAAGCCCTTACGCACTCGTCGCGCCACGCGCTCCACCCAGCGCAGCGCATCCAGATTGATCTCCGCACGCCATCCATCGCCATACGTCCGCCAGGGAATCTTATATGTATCCAGGTACGCGGCGACCTCTGGCGTTTCCGGCTCGCTCAAAACCTCGCACAAGCGCCCATTTTGCTCATCCACGTACACCTCATACAGCTGCCCATCGCGCACCTCAACAACATGCACGGGAAAAGCATCGATCAACTCGTTCGAGAGCAGGACGGAAGGCGACGAGGATTCACCAGCATCTGTCGCTTCACTAAGCACATCCTGTCCCACTCGAATATCCTCTACCCGGTAATCAAGTACTTTGGAGAAATCAGGAGCCTCTCTTTCCGCCCAGGCCCGCACACCATCCGCCAGTTTCCCTCGCCCGGCTCCCTCTTCAACTACAAGAAATGGAACTGGCTTTTTCAGTTTCTCCCACATGGCATACAGCTGGCGACCCATGCAATTGGCGAAGAACGTAGAGACATCCGTGCTGGTGAAATAATCGCCCTCCCAGCCCATCTTTGCCGCACCGCTGACATAGTAACCGTAGCCCGGCTCGTACAGGGCCATGCGCATATATTCGGAGAAAGGAATCGGCCCTTCGCGTCGAATACGCTCGACGATCAATTGCTTGAGGGGATTGCGAGTTTGACTACCCATTGCCAAAATTCACCACCAGCAAATCCAGCGCCATATCCGGCGTCATGCGGCTGCGTTTCAGAGCGGCATCCGTCGCCAGCAACTGGCGATAGACCGCTTCCAGTTGCTGCGTGCTGAACTTCCCGATCTGGCGCGCGGCTTTCTCGGCCACGAATGGTGCCATGCCCGTAGCTGCGACGATCTGTGAGACACGCAGCCCCTCACCCACCAGTTCTTTCACCAGCAGCAAGCTCCGTACCTGAGAAGTGATAGTGCTGATCAGGCGCAGCGGTGGCTCTCCGTCGGCCAGCAGGTTGTGCAGCAGGTCGAGGGCCTTCTTGCGATTGCGTTCCGCCAGGGCATCGGTCAGATCAAACACGCGCGCCTCCTGCACCTGTGGCGAGAGCTTACGCACATCCTCAACATCGATAATGCCCTTGCTACCAACGTAGGTCGCCAGCTTGTCTAGCTCGTTTGCCAGCATGCGCAGCTGGTTGCCGGTATAATCCGCCAGCATGGAAGCAGCCTCTGGTGTAATCTTCACACCGATGCTTTTGGCGCGATTCTCAATCCAGGTTTTCACGGCAGTGCCTTTAGGGAGCGTATACTGCAATACCTTGCCATGTTCCTGCGCCACTTTAAGTAACGCGTTGCTGGCGCTAAGCTCCTCATCGACCACAACGATCAACACAGTGCTATCGGGCATCTGAGGAATATATTCGGCCAGGCCCTTCTCAAAACCTGCCCGCGATTCCATGCTGCTTTTCGCACTTTTCTTGCCTTTTTTGGATTTGCCGCCTTTCTCGGGTACTGGCCGATCAATCGGCGCTGGGCGCGATGAATCGGCCCCTACGGATGCTTCAGCTGCCGGCATTGCGGCCTCGCTCTCAGCAGATGGGGCCGCGTCTTCGCCGCGTCGTTTTTTAGGCAGACCCATTACAACCACCAGGCGCTGGTCGGTGAGAAAGGGCAGGGTACTACAAGTAGCGGTGATGGTCTTCAGATCGACCTCACCGCCAACATAAGTATTCTGGTTATATTCGAAATTCCCCTGCTGGCGCAGCTTCTTCAGTTGTTCGCGGCAGGTGAACTCGTCATTGCCGTGTAAGAGATAGAACATGGTTGAGAATATGAAGTCTATACGTTATTCGTGGGCAGTAGAAGGCGATCTGAGATAATCGCGCTTGCTCATACGCGCCACGATCAGATCCGAAATAATTCCCCCGGACAAGCCGCCTACCGAACACAAGAACAATGAACCGAAGAACGTCGAGCCGGGTGAGGCTCCAGGCAAAGTAGTACTATAGATCAGCGTGCCAACCCACCCCAGAATGACGACAAACGCCAGGAACGCGCCGATAAATGCGCCTACAACAACCGCGAGACGATTTTTAACGCTGCTCATCCAGAATGCCAGGAAGAGCGCGACCGGTAAAGCGAGAATAAAACCAAAGAGATCTCCCCAAAAAATACCTTGTGGGTCAATAATTTGCAGAGCGGGACCACCCATACTATTTCCTCCTGAAAGAAATGGATTTGTTATTTCAAGCTCTATAGTGATTATACGGTAGTGGAAAGATTGTGACAAGCCGAGGGTCAACAAGACTGGCGGGTAAGGTCTGCTATCTCATTGGGAAGAGATACGATATTCATTTGGGTTTTCTGGATTCATCTTAAAGAAAATCTCTTCACCTACTTTGAAAGCGAAAAAATCAGGCACCTTGACTCTAAATGTATATGTACGTTGCGTTTGTAGGTCTTGCCCTTGTGCGTAAAGGTAGTTTTCATATTTCCACCTGGAGAAGGTACTTGCTACACCACCTGTTTGCGTGACAAGCCGTGATTCCCTCTTAATATCGGTTACTCGTGCCAGGATGAGGATTCCATACTTCTCCACACGCCTGTATTTGTAGTATCCAGAGATGAGACGTACAAGAAATAGGATAATCAAACCTGATAATATCAATATTCCTAATGGCTCTTCCATAACTTTCTCCCGGTATCACTTAACACCTAACTAAAAATAACAACACGGATCTTGTCGAATACTTTGTTCCCGTATTGTTTGTATATACTCCTCAAACCGTACATCTTTTATTTTTCCTTTTTTCGATACATGAGGGTTCATTATCTTCACAAGCGTATGCATAAATGGCATGTATAGGACTAGTAAGAGTAAGGAACTGACAATGGGTAGGAGTATCCAGGAAGGCCAGGTCAGAGGTGTCGTAAAATAACCTGTCAACGTGATATCAAACCCGGTGCTTTGCCGGTACCAGGCAGATATGCTGATAAGCCAGATTGATATAAGGAGGGACCAATACATGACCTTTGAATTCCGAAAGCTGAAGCAGAAAAGCAGAAGCCCAATAGTAAGTGGTGTAAGCGGCCACTGAATTAACGAGATGTAAGCGCCATTGAGATCCCAATTCCAACCCTGCAGGAGTTGGAAGGCTTGAGAGCCACCAATATACAAGAAAATGCAGGCAACGATGCGCACAATCCATTTGAGGGGAGCTGCAATATTCGTCAGCCAGGGATGCTCCTTTCTACTGAAATGACTCCTAGTTGCTCATCCTAAGGCGGAAGCATTGGTCATTTCTGTATTGATCAAATGAAATCACCTAGCGTGCAATACTTCTATTATAGCATAACGCAGAAAATTTTTCACAAAACTTTGATGCTCTATCTTTGCCCTTTTGGAAGGCCGCCTCAAGCGGCCAAGAGCTCAAACAAGGAGTCAAGGTGAAAAAAACTGATCCTACCCCGAATTTGTGGAGGAGTGAAAGCTTCGAGTATACTACTCGCAAAGGAGGAAAAGGATCATGGGAAAAGTTCAGAAGACGTATTCGGTTGAGTTTAAGCGCAAAGCGGTGCGATTGGCGCAGACGAGCGGCAAGCCAATCGCGCACGTGGCCCGCGAGTTGGGCATCTCGGATACTTCGATCCATCAATGGCGCAAGGAACTGGGGGCACATGGCGAGCAAGCCTTCCCAGGCAGCGGACATCAAACCGCCCAGGAAGAAGAAGTCCGTCGTCTCAAGCGCGAACTGGAAGTCGTCAAGCAGGAGCGCGATATCCTAAAAAAAGCGCTGGGCATCTTCTCGCGCGGCCCGCAATGAGCTATCAGTTCATTGTCACCCATCGGCACGAGTATGCCATTACGCTCATGTGCCGAGTGCTGGAGGTGTCGGTGAGCGGGTACTATGCCTGGTGCAAGCGCTCACCCAGTCAGCACAGCCGAGAAGATGTCCACCTGGCCGAGCACGTCAAGACCGCTTTTCAGGCTAACCGAGGGGTCTATGGTAGTCCACGAGTGCATGCGGAATTGCAAGCAGAGGGGATCACGTGTGGGCGCAAGCGCGTGGCTCGTCTGATGCGTGAACAGGGACTGCGTGCGCGCAAAGCGGTTCATCGTACCATCACCACGCAGAGCGATCCCCAGGCACAAATGGCTCCCAATCTGCTGGCCCGCGACTTCCATGCGGAGAAGCCGGACACCAAGTGGGTCGCCGATACGACCTACATCTGGACAACAGAAGGCTGGCTCTATCTGGCGGTGGTGCTTGATTTGTTTTCACGCATGGTGGTAGGATGGTCCATGGCCGCCACTCAAGATGCCAGCCTGGTCATGCAGGCCTTGCAAATGGCTATTACTCGTCGTCGTCCAGCAAGCGGCTTATTGCACCACAGTGATCGGGGCAGTACCTACACCAGCGAGAGCTATCAAGCCCTCCTGCGAGAGCAAGGGATGGTTATCAGCATGAGCCACACGGCCAATTGCTACGATAATGCCGCGATGGAAAGTTTCTTCCATAGTTGCAAAGGGAAGTGCATTGAAGAGGAGTCCTTTCAGACACGAGCCCAGGCCAGGGGGTGCATCTTTGAGTACATCGAAACCTTTTACAATCGCAAGCGGAGACATTCGACTCTTGAGTATCTGAGTCCGCTTGCCTATGAACGAGTCAGGTGTTAATCCCCAGGTTTGGGGCCGCCACTTTTTCGGGTCAAGATCAATTTATATATGAGGATTACAATAGATAGAAGAGGATCAGTATATATTCCAAATAACTAAATCCTACATGAAATGCTTCTACTTCTCACTTCGAGTCTAAATGATCAACTGAACGAATTATGCCATAATCTGATCCAAAAGTCAATAGTATTTAAAAGGATAAAATCGTAAATAGAATAAACTTCGATTTTGATCAAACACGCGATAAAAATGAGTATGAATAGCTCAATTGTTGAGTTCTTGTGAATCTTGTTAATTTTCTACATCTATAGCGGGAAGTATAGTAAAGCTCTCCCATTCACCTCACTAGTATACCATGCAACAAGCGGAAGGAATCTACGTATATTGCATAGAAACAAATTTGAGACGCGCGGCTTCCATTTTGAAGCAGCTTGGAGATGGGCCATTGAAGAAGCTCGAACGTCGAAGAAAGAACGAGGAAGACAATGATGAATAGGGAAAGAATGTCAAGAAGCAGAACAATAAGCAGAGGGACGACGCTAGGCCTTGATGAGCGTCTGGAAAGTATCTTGATTTACGCGGTCAGCCTGATCATCAGCTTATTCTTGCCATTGGGCTGGCTTCCAGGATTGATCATCTACTTTATTGAGAAAAATCGCAATGTGCGGGTACAGGCCGGGCAATCGGCAATTGTTTTCGGTGTACTCTCAGTACTCTACTTTGTGGTACATCTGCTGCAACATGTGTTTGGGCTGATCCCCATACTTGGTGGCGTTCTAGTTTTTGGCCTCGGCCTGCTGGCCTCGATCATCATGTGGGTCATGATCATCCTGGCGGTGTACCTGATTATTATGGTCTGGTTCCGGCCCAATTACCGCCTGCCGGTCATAGGCCGCTACCTCGGCAGCGGATTCTGATCTCATTTCTCGCGGTACAGCAATCCCAGCGTCAGGCCAAAGAAGAAATGACGCACAACATTCTGCAAAAACGAGGTCCAGTTGGCAAGCGGCGGCAACACACCGCGCTTGATGAAAGGGTGATACTTATCCGCCAGGGGCGTCAACCACCACACAGAAACAATGAACGCCTCGCCGAAGATCACGCCTCTCAGCCAATCTGGACCCGGCAAAAATCGCTTGAAAACCGCAGCATACAACTCCGCAAGCATCACTCCATTAACCAAATGTATCCCCCACGCCAGTAGGGGCCGATTGATCGCGCCCAGCGCCGATTGATCGGCCCTGTTGTCTAACTCCATCCTCGCGCCCACCGCCAATTGATCGGACTTTCCCGGCAACAATCCTTCGATGAAACGCACATCGCTGAAGTGATTGCCGGTAACGGCCATATCAACCTCCATTTCCGCCGTATAGACGCCCAGAGCTACTATGCCCGCGAGAGCCGCGCGTCCGGGATGCCAGAAAGGTGAGACAATGTTTCGTAATATGTTCATGATATTCACCCTTATTTAGATATTGCTTTGATTGAACTGTAATAGAGATGCGCGACGTGTCCATAAGGGATACATTCCTGGTGATTCCCCATCAGTCCCCAGGATGAGAGGAACAGACAATCACGCGGGGGATTCTTCGCCTCGCTCAGAATGACAGGCCTGAGCGCAAATGCCGAAGCCCTGAGCTGAGCGAACAGGGAAGAATCTCTGCCTGACTTTTGAGGAGTCACCGCAGACGAGATACAAAAATGGCGGCGAGCGCGCCAAAGAGCGTCGCCACAAAATTCACCACATCATTATCTATCCATGGCACGCCGCGTAATGGTGTAGTCCTCGCCCCACAGCTATGGATGCGCCGTTCAGTCTCTTTGCCGCATGCCGGGCAATAGTACATGGCCTGCGCGGTTGCCCCCAGCAGGCTGTCGAAAAAACTTCCCGCCAGCCCGCTCAGCAGCGCAACAAATGGCAGTGATGCGAGCGAGCGGGGAAATCGCTGCAAACCCCAGAAAACGATGCCCAGCGAAAAAGCCCCCAGCGCCGAGGCCGCCGTCCCCAGGGGTGTAATACCACCTGACGTTCCAGGTGAAACGCGCTTCCCCGAGGTGATCAAACGCGGGTCTTGCCTGCTGAGTACGCCCAGCTCCGTCGCCCAGGTATCGGCAGTAGCAGTGGCCAGCGCCCCCGTAAAACCGGCCCGCAATAACTTTGCGCGTGTTGATGAGCCGGACAGGCCATAGGCGAGCGACAGCAGAGTCGCGAGACCACCATTTGCCGCCACCTGCCCGATATCGCGCTCCGAGCCTTTGCTGAACTTGTCCGCGGCGGCACTGGCTTTCTCGCGCTCGCGATAATGAGAGAACAGCGTCGAAGAGACGAAAAAATAAATGAGCGAGAGACCCCATGACCAGCCTCCCATAGCGAAAATCGTTGTGCCGACCGCAACCGTCCCGGCGACGCCGCTACGCGAAAGCGAACGACGGCGGCGTGCCAGCAGAGCAATGGTACTGCTGAAAACCAGGCCCAGCAGGAGTCTCCGTCCTTTCCTAGATGTGCTGCGTTGAGAACCACGAGGCGGAATCATATGCGAGCAAAGGTGAATGGACGAATGTACTTCAGCAACTTGCGCAGGTATGGTACGCGATGACGTTCTACGAACTATTCCGGGCATCTATAACTACCTCTGAGAAAATATGGGCAATTTGTTACAGAAACATGATATTGCCAGTTCTATTGTAATGAAGGCTTTGCATAGAAGCAAGGATTCTTCGCTGCGCTCAGAATGACATGCCCCGGACGCACCCGGGTGCGTCCGGGGCATGTCATTCTGAGCGCAGCGAAGAATCCGGGGTAAACGTTCTATGTCAGGAGTACATACTCTTTATCGAACTGCCAATCGGGCAGCGGCTCCAACTCAACGTAGAGGTGGGGATGTAAAGGATCAATGTGCTTCGTCAGGTGAATGTCTACCACGCGGTTGTCGTTCAAGCTTAACCCTTCGCAAAGCGAGTCTAATGTGATCTTCAGGCCTCCATCGAGGTCTCTTTTGAGGGGTGTGGTGAAGTAGAAGTCGAGGAAGAGAGCTAGATAGCCCTGGCGAAAGTGATGACACAATTCATCGTGCAGAATGCCCCGTCGCTTGAGCGAACGCAGGGTCTCCTGCACTTGCTGTTTATAACGACGAGCAATCTGCGAACTCACGCGATGCCCATTCACAGTAGCATATTGTTCATTAATGCTGGGAGGCAGGGGTAAGGTAAGCTGCAACAACTGTCCTTGTACGGCTCCTCCCCAATCCTCAAGCCGCTGTGACATAAAAACCTCCTGATCGATGAGTAGGTAGTCCAGATAGGTTCTGTAGTACTTTTGGGAGAGTAGTAACGCGTGTATTGTATCATATCAATATGTCTTATCATATAGCTTATGGGGGATGCCCCTTATGGGTAGTTATCGTTGTCAAGCCCAAAAAAGCATGATACACTGCGTTCGTAGCAAGCGTTTCCAGTTTGTACGCGCCCAGGTGAAACAGTCAGCCATTATGCCGGGGTCTGGCGAAAGTGAGGAGTAAAAGTGATTACATGTAAACGCTGTGGAAAGTCAGTCCAGGCAGGCGCCATCTATTGCCCGGTCTGTGGTTTGCCCTTGTCGAATGAGCAGTCGGAACTACCGGCCTGGCTGGAATCGCTACGTACCAGCGAGCGACCCTCCGGATCGAAAGCATCAGCGGATGGGCAAGCAGGATACATGTCGCCCGAATTTTCTGAGGAGGGAGCGCTCCCGAGCTGGATGAGGTCGGAAAAATTGGACCTATCAGAGGCGGGTAATTCAGCAAAGATACCGGCCTGGCGCCCGTCTTCGATGCCGGCCCCTAATACCGATAGCGATTTTTTGCCCCCAGCAGGTTTCGCTGCCAGTTCTCTGATCGATGAGCAATCCTTGCCATCATGGTTACAGGAGAAGCAGCCGGGAGCGAGCTCGCCCGCGCCGAAGAACATCGAAGCCTCCAGCCTGGTTCAACCAGACGCTTTACCCGATTGGATACGCAATTTGCCGCAGTCGCAACAATCATCAGCGGCCCAACCTCCCGCCCCAGGCAATAACCCACCATTCGCAGGCCAGAATAATCAGGCAGCAGGTATGGCCAATCCCGCTCCGGCCCCACAGGGCTTCTCTGCACGCGAGCTGATCGACCAGCAGGCATTGCCTTCATGGTTAGCAGGGCAGACGAGTTCACCCACACAGGCCAATCCACCAGGCTCGCAAGCCGCTTTTCATAACCAGGTCCCCAGCCCTGCGCCCGGCCAACCAGGTCCGCAATCAGGGATCGGCGCATCTTCGCTGATCGATACGAATTCCCTGCCGGGCTGGCTGCGCGAAAGCGAGCAGGGGCAGGGATACCCGCAACAGGGGTACATGCAGGCTCAGAACATACGACCGGGGCAACCTGGGCAGGCCCCAAATGGTAATAGTAACGGGGGAAATCTGACAGGAGCATCCCTGATCGATATGAACTCGCTGCCGGGCTGGCTCCGCGCAGCTGAAGAGGGTCAGGGACGACAAGAATCGATGGGTACGGCGCGGTCTACCCCGTCTGGCAATCCTCCACGTGTCGAGCACGTGCCCGTGCCAGGCCGCCCCCGTGGAGAAGTTGGACAGTATGAGCAGAGCGAGGTCGCGGCCAATGTCTTTTCTTCAATGTTAGGCGTTGCCTCATCCGCACCCTATTTCCCCTCGCAGCCAGGCTCCACTCCTGGATACCAGCAGGGATTTCAAGGTGAGTCGTTCCAGCAGCAGCCGGCACCCACGCAGATGAGGCAGATGCCTGCGCAATCGCCCAATCCATCCGGCGCCTTGCCGCAGGCCAACAACGCCATACCCACTATGCAGCCAGGACTGCCCGGTCAGGGATATCTACCAGGGGGACCCCAGGCATACGCGCCTGGCACGCCGGGACAGCAGTTGCCACCCTATAGCGGAGCAGCATCACCGTCTCAGATCAACAATGGACAGAGGCCCGGCGCAAATCCCTCAGGGGGCAAACCGGCGCGACGAGGTTTCATCGAAACCATCCGAAGCTGGTTCAGTCATTAGGTTTCAATCCCTAACAGGTTCAGGAACGGGGCCGGCTGGCTCCAGGGCCACCCTGTAGGGACAGCGCCTTGTGCCTGTCCTCTTGGAGCAGGCAGATCCGCAAGGGTCAAGTGTAAATGCATGAGGAAAATGTAATCAGTATTGTTCCTGAGGGGGGCATAGACATACATTCTTTCACAGCCGATTCGAGGACAAAGGACAAAGGAGATGTATACAGAGACTAAACTGGAGGAGGGGCCAGGGCAGACTATGAATCGCAATCCAGCATCGGCCAATTCGATTCTGGTTGTTGATTGTGGCAGCGTCTTCACAAAAGTTTCGCTGCTGGGTCTGGTCGAAAATCAGTATCGTCTGATGGCACGAGGTGAAGCGCCTACAAGCCTCTCGAACCCCGACGAAGATATTACGCGGGGTATTATCCAGGCAATTCAGCGCATCGAGCATATCACAGGGCGTCAATTGATAGCCGATGGACAAATGATCTCTCCCGAACGGCCGGATGGAAATGGGGTAGACGTGTTTGTCGCGACCGTCAGCGTTGGAGGAACGATGCGGCTGGTTGTCCTCGGAGGCGTAAGCTCGGCCCTCAATGAACTTGCAACCCAGGCCGTTTCTGGACTCTACGCGGAAACCTATGCCGTACCCTCTCCTGCATTTCAGGCCGCCTCGAGTTCGAATGCGAATCCACCGGCGTCCTGGACGCCCGAACGGCTGGCTGCCGAGTGGAAGAACCAGTTGCAACGCATGCAAGAACTGCAGCCCGATGCCGTCCTGATTGTAGGCAATGCCGAAGGACCCGCAGGCGCGGCACCTCTACAAGAGGCATGCCAGTTGATCATAAACGCAGTACAATCCGGCGCGCTCGAAGCATACTCCCCCGCCAATACCTCGCGCCGCTTGCCGGTCCTCTATGCGGGCGCTCCCCAATATGTCGAAGCAGTGCGCACGATGCTCAAAGGGTTCGCCGAAGTTACCCGCATCGACACACTCACCTCTCAGGCCCAGCTTGGACCCGTAAGCATGACCGCGATGGCTCTCTACGAGCGTGATATCATACAGAGCATTCCCGGATACGAACGTATGCGCTCATGGTCCGCCACCACACCCGTTGCTACGGCCAGTTCGCTGAGCAGCCTTGTGCGATTTCTTGCCCAGCACTACGCTATGAATGTTACTGCCGTCGATGTCGGTGGCACAAATACGACCGTCATGATGGCCAGCGAACGCGGCGAGTTTATCCCCATCGTAGATACCGGAATAGGAATCGGCCCAGGCATAGGAGCCATCCTACAAAAAGCAGGCCCACAACGCATTGCCCGCTGGCTTCCTTTTTCCATCAGCAACGAAGAATTGCAGCACTATGCGCGCAACTGCATGCAGCACCCGCAGGTGTTACCGGCAAATCAACGCGAACTGCACATCGCGCAGGCGTTCGCGCGTGAAGCAATGATACTCGTCCTCGAAGCGGCAGGTAACGCCCATCTTGGGCAATTCGAGGCCGACCTGATTTTAGCCACCGGAGGCGTCCTGGCCCATGCTCCTAAATTCGGCCAGGCCATGCTCATGCTGCTCGATGCCCTGCAACCGCGCGGCGTCACATCGATAATTCTCGATAGTACCATGTTGATTACGCAGCTGGGCGCCGTAGCCACCGTAGCGCCCATCGCCGCCGTGCAGGTGAATGAGAACGACGCCGTCGCGCACCGCCTGGGCACGTGCGTTGTACCCTATGGCACATTACCACCCGGCCAGAACGCCATCCGCGTTGGTGTAGAATACAGCAACGGGCGGCAGGTGACGGTCGATGTCAAAAGCGGCTCCCTTGAAATTATCCCACTACGCATAAACGAGCAGGCATTGTTGACGCTCTATCCGGCGCCAACCGTTGATGTCGGCTTAGGACCAGGCGAAAGGGCGCGCGCGGCAGAAGAAATCGACGGAGGCCTGGTAGGACTGGTCATCGACGCGCGCGGCAGGCCCCTGGTACTCCCAAATAACGAGGCCGAGCGGCAGGCACGTTTGTTACAATGGATGCAAGTAATCGGCGCCTGACAATCAATCATCTTGCATTACATGTATTGCTCGTTATCCACACGCGTGAACAGTTATCCACATGCTCTATTGAAATATGTGGATAACTGTTATGCATTTTTGGCGCGAAGGCAAACATATGTTGCCCTCCAATCTCCCCAACATCAGGGCAAAATTAACGACCGTCCCGTCATATCTTTGGGTTGGGGAATATGCATCACCTGAAGGATGGTCGGCGCGACATCGGCCAGGATTCCGTCGTCGCGCAGGTGCGCCTGCGCTAACTGCGGCACAACCAGGTAGAGCGGCACCGGATAGGTCGTATGGGCAGTAAACGGCTTGCCCGTATCGTATTCGATCAATTGCTCGGCATTGCCATGGTCAGCCGTGATCAGCAGGCCTCCACCCACATCCAGCGTCGCCTCCACCACGCGTCCAACTCCCTTATCAACCGCCTCAACCGCCTTGATCGCCGCTTCAAGTACACCCGTATGCCCAACCATATCGGCATTGGCATAATTCATAATCACCAGGTCATACAGGCCGCTGCGGATGGCTTCAACCGCCGTATCCGTCACGCCCGCCGCGCTCATCTCCGGCTGCAAATCATACGTCGGAACCTTGGGCGACGGCACCAGCACGCGATCCTCGCCAGGAAATGGCGTCTCGCGCCGCCCATTAATGAAGTAGGTAACGTGCGCGTACTTTTCCGTTTCAGCCGTGTGGAACTGGCGCAGTCCATGCTCAGAGATCACGCGCGCCAGGGGCATTTCCACGTTGTCGGCGCGATACGCGACATCGGCGTCAAGCCCCTCTTCGTATTCCGTCATCATCACGTATTCCAGGTCCTTCAGGCGCGGCCCGCGATCAAATTTCCCCTCGGCCTGTGGTGGCAATTCCTTCAGCACGAACGCTTTGGTCAGCTGGCGAGCGCGATCAGGACGGAAATTGTAGTGAATGAGCGCATCGCCATCCCGCACGACGGCTACAGGGTGGTTGTCCTCCATTACAACCGTGGGAACAATGAACTCGTCGGTGACGCCTTTCTCATAGGATTGCTGGATGGCGGCAACCGCGGAAACCGCATGCTCGCCCTCGCCGCGTGTCATGGCAAAATACGTCATGGCAGTGCGATCCCAGCGATTATCGCGGTCCATCGCGTAGTAACGCCCGCTGACCGTCGCCACCTTCGCCGGGTGCGCGCCGCCAATCTCCCTGGCCCGCGCCTCCAACTGCCGCATAAACTCAACGCCGCCCGTCGGCGAAGTATCGCGCCCATCCGTAAATGAGTGAATGTACACATGCTCTATATCGTGCATGTGCGCCAGTTGCAGCAGAGCCTCTAAATGGCTTTCGTGCGCATGCACCCCGCCATTGCCAAGCAATCCGCAAATATGCAGGCGCGAGGAGTTCTTCTTGACATGCTCAATGGCCTTCAGCAGGGCCGGATTCTGAAAAAACGTGCCATCCTGAATCGACTCGCTCACGCGTGTGAAGTCCTGTAAAACGCGTCTGCCCGCTCCGATATTCTGGTGGCCGACCTCGGAATTGCCCATCTGCCCCTCCGGCAGTCCGACCGCCGCGCCAGAAGTTTTTATAGACGTATGCGGCCATTTGCGGGCCAGCTCATCAATATGAGGGGTAGAGGCAAGGGCGATGGCATTGCCCTCCTTACGGGGATTGATCCCCCAACCGTCCATAACAATCAAGACAAAGGGGCGCGGCCGCCCCGCAGGTGTCGTACTCATGTGCTAGTTGCGCTCCATATTCTTACTTCAATTCAAAAAAGAAAGGCGTAATACTGCTATTTTATCATCTTCCATGGTTATACTGAGGCGAAATAGCCGCATCTGAGGGCAATTTAAGAGCCAGAGGCTTGTGTGATGCTCTTGTGATACTACTGGAAACGTTAGTACCAGATGCTTCGTACCCCTATGTAGGAAAACCATGAGCAAGAAGGCGGCTCACCGGCCCTTTGAACCATAAGAGTGTGGATGTGATGGGTGGGTGAGAAATCAGCTCCTAAGTAGAAATACCCGTTGAATTTAGTAAGGTTTCTCCGTTCTAATAACAACAGATAGTGCCACTACATCACATACTGAGGAGAAATAGTACCATGCTGAAAACACGAGCAAAAACCCTTATCCAACGCCATTTCAAGTACCTGCTGGCCTTAATCGCTGTGTCTTGCCTGTTAGTTGTCACGACTACAGCGGTGCTGGCCGACACGGTAACCATAAATGACCAGGCAGGAGTTCTCGATCAAAATAAGGTACGCAGCCAGGCACAACAATTGCCTTATCCTGTCAGCATTTATACCGTTAACAACTTTACGGGCACAAGTTCGGATTTCGATCAAAGGACGAAGAGCCACATTACGAACTCGCGATTGATCGTCATCGCGATTGATACCGTGCATCATCACCTGACTATTGTTGGCGGCTCAAGCGTTCCCCTGTCAAATAGCCAGTACAATGAAGCAGTGAACGCATTCAGAAGCAACTATAGTAGTGGAGGGTATACCGGCGCGACTATAGCAGCGCTCAATTCTCTACAGAGCGCTTTAGGTTCTAGCAATGCGTCAAGCAGCGGCTCAGGCTTTGGCTTGAGTGGTTTTGGCTGGGTCTGTTGCATTGGTCTTCTGATCCTGGCGGCCCTGGCGCTGTTTGGAGGAATCATAGGACGACGACGAGGCTTTTTTGGAGGTCGCCGTTTCGGGACACCATTGAATACACCCTACCAGCAGCCATATAACCCGGGCTATCCCCCAAATTATTATGGGCCTGGTTATCCTCAGGGGCAGGGAATGAATCCCTGGGCCGCGGGTGGATTAGGAGCCGCGGCAGGCGGGCTTGTAGGCTATGAACTGGGCAAAGAACGGGGCGAAGAAGAGGCTCGCGAATCCCAGAATCAGGGCGACTGGAATAATGGTGGCAATGATTTCGGCGGCGGAGCCAGCGGCGATTTCGGTGGTGGCAATGATTTTGGAGGCGGAGCCAGTGGCGATTTCGGCGGTGGAGGCGGAGGTGGAGGTGACTTTGGCGGTGGTAGTAGCGGAAACTTCTGAACGAAAAATCCGATACTTCCCATAAGCAGACAAGAGCAGGATTGTGGAGCGAGCAAACCGGGGGATTCTTCGTTGCACTCAGCATGACATGCCCCGGATGTGTCCAGACATGTCCGGGGCATGTCATGCTGAGTGCAACGAAGAATCCGCGAGCACATTGGGCGAATCGCGCGGGAGTTTCCGAGCCTGGGGCATGTCATTCTGAGTGCAACGAAGAATCTCCTGTCACTTCTGGATAATCACCGGGGAAAAGTCTCTACCAGGCCATTATTCAATGTGATCTATACTCACGAAATGCCGTAATCTCTTGCAGAGATTGTTGCAGCGGCATTTCTGAGCAGAGGATTTGTATGTCACACGAAGATGTACCAGGGATTACACCCGGTACTTCAGCAAACCAACCCGCAGTTGATGAGCAGGCTCCATCCTTTTCTCCAAAATCCAGGCCTGCTTCGAGCAGTAAAAGACACAAACTCAAACGGCGCAATTACCTGGCGCGAGCGGTGCTCACTCTCATGCTTCTCGCCGGATTCTTTTTTTCGGTTATTCCGGTTGGCCGGGCCGCGACGCGCGCGCTCTTCATCCTACCGGCACTGGTCTTCGATTCACAACCAGGAGTTCTGACTGCCGCGGAAGAACCCGTACAGCATATTCGCAAGACCATCCAGTCGAATAGCGGCCCGGTCTACCTGGATATCTTCGAACCGGTCGCATCGCCCCCTCCGATTCCCGGCTCTCGTGAGGGCATCCTATTTATTCCCGGTGTAGGCGATAACCGGGCCGACCCGCAGTTCATCAACTTTTCACAATCACTTGCGCGCGCGGGCCTGGTTGTGATGGCTGTTACTACGCCCACGCTGATCAATTACGACCTCTCATCAAATGATAGCGACGGGGTTGTGCGCGCTTTTCAGGCGCTCACACACTGGTCCGGCGTGGGGGCTAATCGCGTGGGTATTCTTGGCCTCAGTGCTACCGGGGCGCTGGCCTGTTTTGCCGCAGCCGACCCTCGCATCCGCGACCAGGTGGCATTCCTGGGGATCTTCGGCAGCTATTTCAATGCCAGAACGCTGCTTCAGGCCATAGGCAGGCGCGCGCTGGAGGTGGACGGGCATTTGCAGCCCTGGCAACCACAATACGTCCCGATTCAAGTGCTGGCTAACGTCATCGCGCCATTGCTACCGCCAGGAGAGGGAGACCGCCTGATCAATGCGCTCGCGCCGGGAGGCACGCCATTTACCTCTTCCGACCTCGCCGAACTTTCGCCCGATACAGTAGCTGTGTATCACCTGCTGAACGGAGATGAACCAGGTCAGGTAGATAGCAATCTCGCTTCACTCTCGCCGCCGCTACAGGCATTGTTGCAGGATCTCTCGCCGAGCCGCGTAATCAACTCGATTCGCGCGCCCATCTATCTGCTGCACGACCGCAACGACCAGTACGTTCCATTCACCGAATCGGTCGAGTTCGACGCTGCTCTATCACGCATTCACCACCCGCATGATTTCGCGGAACTCGGCATTTTCCAGCACGTGGAGGTGCGTTCTACCATCAATCCATGGCAATTAGTAGGCGATGGCAGCAGCCTGCTGCGCCTTCTAACGAAAACGATGTTGCCAGGCTCGTGAGGATTTGTAGATGAATATGTTGCTGCTTATAGGATTATGGATAAGTACCGGTGCGCTTGCCGGGGCGCTGGCAAATGGGGCTAGAATACGCCCGCTTGCCTTGGGTCGCAGGGGATGGTTGTACATGCTCGCCGTGGGAGCTGGATCGGCCCTGCTTGGGGGATGGATCGCCACGCTACTGTTGGGGCCACAGTTTGCGACGCTGGCGGCGCTATGGACGGCGGTAGTGGGAGTAATTGTTTTTCCCTGGATAGTATGGCTTAAAAAAATCGCCGGGCCATATCATTGAAAAAGGTTAGCTACCGCATGGGCAGCGACTAAACCAACCGATGAAAAAGTCGCCGGGCCATGTCATTGAAAAATCGCCGGGCCATGTCATTGAAAAATCGCCGGGCTATGTCATTGAAACAGGCGCCGGGCTATGTCATTCTGAGCGCAGCGAAGAATCTGAGGCGACCACCAGATCTATCCCGCTCGCGAGAGATTCTTCGCTGCGCTCAGAATGACATGCGAGAGGTCTTTTTTCATGGCGAACTATTCCAACAGGCAAGAGAGCAACACCAGTTCGGCGGACTGATGTTGCTCTCTTGCCTGTTGGAATGCTATTTCACTGTTCCGATTGCGGCATCTGGATGCGCCGCCGGTCATGCCGGCGCGCCAGTTCGGCTACACGCAGCCGGCTCAACGCCCGTTCCAGCGCGGCCTGCATTTCAGCGCGCTCGGCGTCCGACGTCGCCTGCTCCAGGCGCTCTTGTGCCCTTCGCCGCGCCTCTTCGGCGCGCGCCTGGTCGATCTCCTCGGCGTGTTCAGCTGTATCCGCCAGCACCGTGACCGTATTGTTATTCACTTCGAGGAAACCGCCCGACACAAACAACGGCTCCTCCGCATCACCTAACTGGATACGCATCGCGCCCGGCTTCAGCGTTGTCAGTAGCGCGGCGTGCTGTGGCAAGATGCCTAGCTGCCCTTCTGAGCCGGGAGCAACCACCATCGTGGCCTCGCCATTGTAGAGTTCGCGCTCGGCGGTCACGACCTCGACATGCAGAACATTGCGTGAGCGTGTCGCCATCGTTTACCCCTTCTGCTGGTCCGCTTCGTAGGCATTCACCACGTCATCGATGGGGCCTTTCAGGTAGAAGTAGTTCTCAGGGACGTGATCGTACTTGCCTTCGAGAATCTCTTTAAAGCCCTTGATCGTCTCCTTCAGTGGAACATACTTGCCCTCGAGGCCGGTGAAGACCTGCGCGACCGTGAATGGCTGCGAGAAGAAACGTTGCAGCTTGCGGGCGCGTGCCACGGTCAGCTTATCCTCGTCCGACAGTTCATCGACGCCCAGAATGGCGATGATATCCTGCAGGTCCTTGTAACGCTGCAACACCTTCTGCACGCTGCGCGCTACATCGTAGTGTTCCTGGCCCACGATCTGTGGATCAAGCAGGCGGCTGGTGGAGGCCAGTGGATCAATGGCCGGGTAGATGCCCTGCTCAAAGATCGAGCGCTCCAACACAATCGTCGAGTCAAGGTGCGCGAAAGTGGTTGCCGGAGCAGGGTCGGTATAGTCGTCGGCGGGCACGTACACGGCCTGCATCGACGTAATCGAACCCTTCTTCGTCGAAGTGATGCGCTCCTGCAACTCGCCCATCTCTTCGGCCAGGTTCGGCTGGTATCCCACAGCGGAGGGCATGCGGCCCAGCAGCGCCGACACTTCGGCCCCCGCCTGCGTGAAGCGGAAGATATTGTCGATGAAGAGCAGTACGTCCTTGCCTTCTTGATCGCGGAAGTACTCCGCCATCGTCAGGCCGGTTAGCGCCACACGCAGGCGCGAGCCGGGCGGCTCGTTCATCTGCCCGAACACCATCGCCAGGCGGTCGATCACACCCGCCGTAATCATTTCATGATACAGGTCGTTGCCCTCGCGCGTGCGCTCGCCCACGCCGGAAAAGACGCTGTAGCCACCGTGACCTTTTGCGATATTGTTGATCAGTTCCTGGATGATAACGGTTTTGCCGACGCCGGCGCCGCCGAACGCGCCAACCTTACCACCACGCATGAACGGGCAGATCAGGTCAATGACTTTGATGCCGGTCTCGAACACCTCGATGGCCTCGGACTGATCTTCCAGGTCGGGTGCCAGCCTGTGAATGGGCTCGCGCGGAGCATCTGGAATATCGGGCTTCAGATCGACCGGCTCTCCAAGCACATTGAAGATACGCCCAAGCGTCTTCGGCCCGACCGGAACGGTAATCGGCTGGCCAGTATCGTAGGCATCTATGCCGCGCTGGAGACCATCGGTCGGTCCCATTGCCACGCAGCGCACCCAGTTATTGCCCAGCAACTGCTCAACCTCAAGAACGAGTTCGGAATCGCTGCCCTCTATACGCGTACGAATTTCGTTATATATCTCAGGGATTTTATCTGGGGGAAACTCAACGTCTACGACGGCCCCCAGCACCTGCACAATTTTTCCTTTGGTGCCTATTTCTGTTGCCATGTATTTTTTCTTCTCCTGTTAAACGGCCGTGCGAGGGAGGACGGGGACAAGCCCACGTCCCTACGAGTTCATGATCAGGAGGGCGGGGACAAGCCCACGCCCCTACTACAGTGCGTTAGCGCCGGACACCACTTCGAGAATCTGGGTGGTGATGCTGGCCTGGCGCGCCTTGTTATAGGCCAGGGTGAGATCTTGAACAAGCTCGTTGGCGTTGTCGGTCGCATTCTTCATCGCGACCATCTGGGCCGAGTAAAAACTGGCGATGTTTTCTAGCAGCGCCTGGTAGACCAGCACATCCACGTAACGTGGTAGCAAGGCTTCATAGATGCTTCTCGGGTCCGGTTCGTAGATATATTCTACCGTCCTTTGCTCTTCTCCCTGGCCGGATGGGGGCTGCACCGGTAACAACTGCACGACGGTCGGCTGCTGCGTCACCGTGTTGACGAACTTGGCGTAGACCAGGTAGACGACATCGACTTCACCTTTCAAAAAGGCATCGACGGCTACCTGGGCAATCGCCGCTGCATCGCTCAACGTGGGCTTATCGCCATAGTTCGTGAATTCGGCAATCATTTGCAGCCGGGATCGCAGAACGAAATCGCGCCCCTTGCGGCCTACGGCGATAAACTGCAAACCTGGTCGCTGGCCGCCCTGCTCAGTCAATCTATTCTGTTCCTCTTGCACGGATAAAAGCGCGCGGCGGTTGATATTGCTCGGTAAGGCCCCGCTCAGGCCGCGATCAGGCGAAATCAGCAGGTAACCGATATTACGCACCGGGCGCTGTTTGAGCAGAGCCACTCCCTCACCTACATCCTCGCCAGAGGCATTCGCAAGGCGCGAGACCAGCGCGCGCAACTGTTCAGAGTAGGGACGCGATTGCTGCACGCGCTCCTGTGCGCGTCGCATCTTGCTGCTGGCCACCATCTGCATGGCCCTGGTGATCTGCGCCATATTTTTCACGGCACGAATGCGCCGCCGTACCTCTCGGGTTGATGGCATAACCTGCCTCCTTTACGACGGTTGGGCCATCTTGTCAGAGGAACCGGCCCCGGCGCGACTCTGGTTTTCCTCGTTGCGCCCCGCGCCGTTCGCCTGCGCCTGTGATGTGCCCAATGGGGCCGCTTCGGCCCGGGGTTCCGCGGTCTTCTTAAATTCTTCAATCGCGGCATCCAGGCGCTTCAACAGGTCATCGGACATCTTCTCTTTGCCCTTGACGGACTTGTCGATGATCTCCTGTCCGATCTCAGGATGGTTGGCATCCATATAGCGATAGAACGCCGGCTCCCATTTCGTGACCATCTCCACGGGTACATCATCCAGGTAGCCATGCGTGGCCGCGTAGATGATCATGACCTGTCGCTCGACCGGTACCGGCTGGTACTGCGGCTGTTTGAGAATCTCGGTCAGGCGCTGGCCACGATCAATGCGGCTACGTGTCGCCTTGTCCAGGTCGGAAGCGAATTGCGCGAAAGCCGCCAGTTCGCGGAACTGCGCGAGGTCAAGGCGCAAGGAACCTGCCACCTGCTTCATAGCGCGCGTCTGCGCGCTACTACCCACGCGCGAGACCGAGAGACCGACGTTAATGGCCGGTCGAACACCGGCGTTGAACAGGTCCGTCTCCAGGAAGATCTGGCCATCGGTAATCGAGATGACGTTCGTCGGAATGTAGGCCGAGATGTCGTTTGCCTTGGTCTCGATGATGGGCAAAGCCGTCAGCGAGCCATTGCCGTAGTCGTCGTTCAGACGAGCGGCCCGTTCCAGCAAGCGCGAATGCAGGTAGAAGACATCACCTGGATACGCCTCGCGGCCAGGAGGCCGGCGAATGATCAGCGAGATATTGCGATAGGCCTCGGCGTGCTTGGTCAGGTCATCGTAAATGATCAGCGCATCTTTGCCAGATTCCATGAACTCCTCGCCCATCGCGCAACCGGCATATGGGGCCAGGTATTTCAAAGGAGCCGGTTCCGAAGCTCCCGCGACTACCACGACGGTATGCTCCATCGCGCCATGCTGCTCAAGGATTTCAATGGTACGCGCAACCGTAGAGTTCTTCTGGCCGATTGCGACGTAGATACAGATCAGGTTCTTGCCCTTCTGATTAATAATCGTATCGATAGCGATGGCCGACTTCCCTGTCTGGCGGTCGCCGATGATCAGCTCGCGCTGGCCGCGGCCGATAGGGATCATACTATCGATAGCCTTGATACCCGTCTGCACGGGAGTATCGACCGGCTTGCGGGTAATCACGCCCGGAGCCACACGCTCAACAGGGCGGGTCTTCGTGGTATTGATAGGCCCCTTGTCGTCGATTGGCTCACCCAGGGGGTTGACGACACGGCCAATCAGGGCATCACCGACCGGAACGGAAACGACGCGCCCGGTCGTGCGCACCTCGTCATCTTCTTTAATATGGGTATAATCGCCCAGGACGGGGCAACTGACGGTCTCTTCCTCAAGGTTGAAAGCCATGCCCATAATGCCTGTGCGTGGAAATTCTACCAGTTCCAGGTATTTGACATCTTGCAGGCCATAGACACGGGCGATGCCATCCTGTACCGCAATGACGGTGCCGACGCTGGCAGTTTCCGTTTCAGTGCCTCCAAAGCCTGCGATGTTCTTTTCTATAATTGCGCTGATTTCATCAGCCCATGAAGCCATCTTGAGTTCTCCTCTGTAGAATCGACGCTGCGCAATGAATACAACGACACAACGGTTGCGCTCGTCGATCCATGTCGTAGGGGCCGATTGATCGCGCCCACCGCCGATTCATCGGCCCCGCGGAATTTTTGTAAGATCCATTATCGGCCATGTGCGCTCGTCTAAGTGAGGGCGGGGCAAGCCCACGCCCCTACTGTGCTGGTTCAATCCGAGTGAGGGCGGGGCAAGCCCACGCCCCTACTGTATTTTGGTTGGTTCAACCATCGTTTCCTGCGTATCCGGTGGTTCAGAAGGCGGCGGCTGAATATGTCCATCGCTTAATTCTGACGGAAGAAACGTATCATCGGTGGCGGTATTGGCCGCGACCCCGCGCAACAGCTGCTGCCGCAGCGCGGAGAGACGATAACGAATACTCCCATCGATCACCCGGTCCCCTACGCGAGCCACAACGCCACCCAGGATTTCAGGCTGAACCTTTGTCGTCATCAGAATAGTTTTGCCTGTTCTACGTTCCAGCGCCTGCTTAACGGAGTTGCGCTGCGCCTCATCCATCGGTGCTGCCGTTGTCACCTGGGCTTTCGCCTCGTTCTTATAATCAAGCACGAGACGTTCGAGTTCGCGGGCAATGTTTGGCATAGCCTCGACCAGCGCGCGCTGGACGACCAGCAGGGCGAGGTTGAGCGACGTAGGCAGCACCTTAGACGCCAGCGCCTGGCGTACCGCTGTCTCTTTGCGCTTCGCGGGCACCTTTGGTTCCATCAAGAGATAGGCCACCTTGCGGTTAGAAAAGACTTGCGCTATCTCCTGCACGTCCTCAAGCGTACGGTCTACCGTATTCTGCTTGCGGGCGATATCAAAGATTGCCGCCGCGTAGCGACGTCCTATCGCTCCCTTAAGCATTGCTACTGTTCCTTTGTTGTCGAACTAACAAAATCCTGGACCAGGCGGCGGTTATCTTTGCTGTCAACTGACTTGCCGATAACCCTTCCTGCCGCGTCAATCGAAAGATTGACGACCAGGCGGCTCAACTCTTCACGTGCCTGGGCAGCTTCCTGCCGGATACGAGCAACGTACTGTTGTTCCACCTGCTGACCACGGGCATTGGCCTCTTCTATGATACGACTCGCTTCGCGCTCGGCGGCTTTCTCTGCCCGGTCAACCGTCTCCTGCGCCTGCCGGCGGGCCTCGGCCAGTATCTGCTCGGCGCGCTCATTAGCCTCCGCCAGGTCGCGCCTGGCCTTTTCCGCGTTCTCCACACCCTCGCGAATGGTCGCCTGCCGGCGCTCGAGCGTCCGCACTATTACCGGAAAGCCCCAACGCCAGAGGATGACGAAGACAACGCCAAAGCTGAAAATCTGCGAGAGCAGGGCCAGTAAATTGATTCCCAGACCGCTCCCTATATCAGCAAAGATAAGTGTATGCACTACCGCGTGCATGGTTTTGCCTCCTTCCTTCAGTTCACCACGGGCGGCCACTGTAGAGTGCGGATTGAGTAGGGAGCCGATTCATCGCACTCGTCACACGGTCCACTCCCTACACCCGCGCCTGCCGGATTGCAAGAGGGCGACCATAAAGGTCTACTCCCTGCACCCACCACCGCTCCCGCCCCTCCAGCATGAAGACGCACTTTGTCGCTTGCGCATTCGTTTCAATCCCTGACGAGAAGCCAGGACCTTTTAGCCACAGCAACCGCAAGAAATAGAAGACTTACTGCGTCTCCATACCACAAGCCGAAAAGTATTACTTGAGGAACTGAATCAGGAAAGCGACCAGCAACGCGTAAATTGAGATAGCTTCCGCGAAAGCCAGACCAAGAATCAAGTCTGTACGAATGAGTGGCTCGGCTTCCGGGTTGCGTCCGATGGCATTAAACGCCTGACCGGCTGCGATACCGATGCCGATACCCGGCCCAATCGCTCCCAAACCAATTGCTAACGCTACTCCAAGTGGATGAAGGTCTACTGGCATAATAATCCTCCTTAAGGACAAGCCTTATAATGTTCTGTCTTTGAATAAATTTATGCAATCGCAGAAAATTCCTGCGAGTAGCAATCTTTTTTGCGCGTGGTAGCCTAGGCATGCCTGGCTGTGGCGCGCTCCTCGTTGCGTTCGAATTCCTCGTGCGCCTCATGCTCGCTTTCGGCATGGGCATGAGGCGTAACTGCCAGTTGCAGGTAAATCAACGACAGCAGCGCAAAGACGAACGCTTGCACAAAAGCGACGAAAAGTTCGAACGGAATAAAGACGATATCCGAAACAAACGGTATGATAAACGCGAACACTGCCAGCACAACCGTTCCGGCAAAGATATTGCCAAAGAGACGGAAAGCCAGCGAAAGGATGCGCCCAATCTCCTGAACAATGTCCAGAATACCGACAAAGAACTCTACGAAGCCCGTAAAGCTAAACCTGAAGAGGGCAGGGAAGTTGAAGTACTTGCTCAGGTGCTCTCCAGCTCCCAGGGTCGCAAAACCATACACCTGCGCGGTAATTACCGCAATCAGCGCCATGCCGATCGTCAGGTTCAGATCCGTCGTAGCAGGGCGAATCCAGGGTATCAATGCGCTAGAGATGTTGCCGAACAGCAGAAAACCAAGGACAGGTTGGGAGTTCGTATGCGCTGCGGCATTGATCGCATTGATCTTGGCTACGTCAATTTGCCCGATAGTATCCACGCCCGGAATAATATCAATGAAGTTGGAAACGAAAATGAAGACGAAGAAAGTGGCAACCAGCGGAAAAAACTTTCTTCCATTCACTTTCCCGGCCACGCCTTCCGCCAGGCCGAGCAGGAGTTCTACTACCCACTCCATCAGATTTTGCATACCGGACGGGATCAGGTCACGCCTGCGCGTACCCAGGAAAAACAGTACTAGCAAAATAGCAATCGATATCCAGGTACCCAGTAGTGTATTTGTGACCGGAAACGACCCGATATAAAATATTGTGTCCGGTGCAAGAGATATGTTAGGAAGTCTCCAGAGCACTCGGCATCCTCCTTATTCACCGTGCTCTGCCAGGTCTGTTTCGTTGTAGACGGTCGCGTCTCTCTGCTGTTCTGTTATAACAACCTTTTTAATAAACGGTACGCTCCATATACCCCGGTAATCAGGCCAAGCAGCAGCCCGAGTAGTAAAAACACAGGTCCAGTATGGACTTTGCTATCCAGGAGATTCCCCAGGATAGCTAATATAGCGATGGGAAGGGCGATGGTTAAACCCAATTGCCCGACTAAGGCCAGTGAATCCCAGACAGAGGGCGGTTGTTTTTTGTTCATGTTCTACAGGGCGCAATTTTCTGGCCCCTACCCCTCCTTGCCCTCGGAATCTTGCCGCCTTGCTTGCGCTTACGGTTATTGACCTTTTATCTCTCTCATTATACCAATGGGATTATAGCACATGGACTAGAAGATGTGCAACAGGTGATACAAAACGGCTTACAGCCGCCTGTAGCAAAAGCTGAGGGAAAGTCTGGCACGACATATATTCACCTCGATGTGGATAACAATCCTCGCGTCACCTCTATTCCTCCGCCCGATGGATATGGAGCATGTATCCGGCTCATTAGCGATAGCATCATACTGAATATTACAAAGCATAGATGCCCTATAGAGCAGGGTAAAACAATCTTTGCTACTATTGTACAGATAGACCTGTAACCTGCAACTTTTTTGCGCCTTTTAATCATGTGACTCTATAGATAAAGTGATTTGGCGATTACCGAATGAGTTTCGAGAATAGCATCATCGAAGAAAACGCTATTCTCTTTTAAGTAGATATGCTTAAGCAGATTTGCCCGTTGATTCATGCAACCGGATAAACGATAATCAATTGGCGTCAATAGCATCTGCCAGATTTCCTCTTTATGCATATTTCTTTTGATTTGACAGGAAGTAAAGGCGGTACCACTCAACACGGCACAACTTCTGGCCCGGCCATTTTACCCATCACGCCCTTTTGGGTAGTTAGAGATCAAAACGTGCTATAATGAAGCCATGACCCAGACCCAATTAACAGACAATTCAACCAATATACAAAAGAAGACCGACCTGCTCGCCTTCACACTGCCAGAATTGCAGCAATGGCTCGTCGAACGAGGAGAGCCGGCGTTTCGCGCCAAACAAATCTATAGCTGGCTCTACCAGCATCTTGTCACCGATTTCGCGAGTATGACCAACCTGCCGCAGGCCTTGCGTACACGGCTCGCCGAGGAAGCCTGCATCGGGCCAATGATTGTGCGCAGCGAATTGCACTCCAAAGATGACCGCACGCGCAAAATCCTGCTGGAACTGGATGATGGCAAGCTCATCGAATCGGTGCTGATGCTTTATCCGCCGCTCGGTGAGAGCAGCGCCCGCGCTACCGTCTGCGTCTCCTCGCAGGCTGGCTGCGCGTATGGCTGCACATTTTGCGCTACTGGACAGATGGGCTTTGATCGCCATCTCAGCGCGGGTGAAATCGTCGCCCAGGTACTCTTCTTCGCCCGCGAACTGCGCGCCGCGCCATGGAGCGCGGCAGGGCTTCCCGGCAGCGCGCCTATCGACCATATCACCAATATCGTGTTGATGGGCATGGGAGAGCCGCTGCATAATTACGACAACGTACTCAAAGCTTTGCGCATCCTCAACAGTCCCGAAGGCTTCAACCTTGGCGCGCGGCATATGACCGTCTCGACCGTAGGACTTGTTCCTGCTATAAGAAAGCTGAGCCAGGAGCCATTGCAGGTGAACCTGGCGATCTCGCTACACGCTCCCACCGACGAACTGCGCAGCCGCACAATGCCTGTTAACCGCAAATATCCAATCGCGGAACTGATCGCCGCGTGCAAAGATTACATTGACGCAACCGGAAGGCAGGTCACATTTGAATACGTGCTGCTGTCAGGTGTGAACGATACGCCTGAATACGCCCATAAATTGGGCGAGTTGCTTGCGCCATTGAAGCAGTTCGCGCACGTTAATTGTATTCCCGTCAATGCCACCGCTGCCGATTATCGACCGCCCTCCGGTGAGGCCATTCGCGCGTTCCGCGACATCCTCTATGAGCATGGAGTAAGTAACAGCGTGCGCGCCGAACGTGGAGATGATATCGCTGCTGCTTGCGGCCAACTGCGGACGCGCTTCGAGAACCAGCGCAAGCGCGGCGAGAGAATATCGCATTAAGAGACGCACGGCGGGGCAGAGGCCCTGCTAAAGAAAGGCGGAACATAATTACATGTTGCGTACCGGCAGCCATACAGCCATTTTAGAATACCTGGAGCGCATCCATTTTCCGGCTCCGCGAGGCCTGAACTCGCTGGAACCACGCCTGGATACATTACAAGCCCTGCACGAAGCCCATCTCCTGGCCGTCCCGTTCGAGAATCTTTCTATCCATTATGGGCAACCAATCATCTTGCAAGAAGATGCGCTCTTCGATAAAATCGTGCGGCGGCGCAGGGGCGGCTTCTGCTACGAACTCAACGGTCTCTTCGCGTGGTTGCTGCGCCAGCTGTGTTTCGAGGTAACACAGCTCTCCGCTGAAGTTGCCAATGATTCTGGTGCGTTCAGTCCTCCTTACGACCATCTGACGCTGCTGGTTCACGGGTTGGATGGCGCCGATTGGCTGGCAGACGTCGGCTTCGGCGATTCGTTCCGGCTGCCAAAACGCTTTGTAGCTGGAGTAGAGCAGGACGATACAGATGGACACAGGTATCGCCTGGTGCCAGATGTTGAGAACGAGGAGCACGCCAGAACCGGGTACTGGATATTGCAGCAATTTAATGACGAGCGGTGGGAGCCACAATATCGTTTCACCCTTGAACCTCACCGTTTGAGCGATTTTACAGATAGGTGTTATTTCCAGCAGAACTCGCCGGAGTCGCATTTCACCCAGCAGCGGGTATGCTCGCTCGCCACTCCAACGGGGCGTATTACCCTGTCGGCTCATAGCCTACGTTTCAACGCCGCCAGTGCTCAGTTGCCGCCACATGAGCAGGCAACAGAAGAAGCCGATTTGCGCCTGATTACGACGATTGATGGGCAAAAGGAAGAGCGGCGGTTGCAGTCGGAGGAGGAGTTTCAGGCACTCCTGGCACAGCTGTTTGGCATCATATTGTAGACAATTCACTCCAGTAAGTCCGTAACGGCGCCCACAATTATATCTGCCCCGCGCTGCTGGTACAGTTTGACCTCGTCCTGGTGTATGAGCATGACGGCCAGTATATCCGGCTCATGCGCCTGCTTTGTAGCGCGATAATTCAGCACCACATCGAGATCATCGCCGGTATCGCCAATGTATAGGCCGCCCTTGACACCCGGCCCAATGCCTTCGAGAGCCAGCCGAATAGCGCGTGGGTCGGGTTTGGGGCAGACATCGGCGGGAATGACCACATCCCACCAGCGCTCGCCGCAATAATCCTCTATTCGTTCCAGCACGCTATCCACTTCCGGTCCGACGCGCCCGGTGATCATGCCCATATGCCGGATGTCTCTTTTCCGCAAGCGCGTAAAGAAATCCGGTGGGAAGAGCATCTGCTCGTTCTGCACGAAGCCGGGAAAATCTGGCAGGTAGCGTGGCGGGTGGCCAAACCAGCGCTCGTATTCGGACGCGCCCCAATATAATTCATGATAGATATCACCAATGATATTATAAGGAAGCTGCGCGGTGGCCGGCATTACCTCTCGTACCCATGCAATTCCACCGTGACCCTCCACGTTGGCAGCTCGTGAGAGCGCCGCCCATTCCAGGCTGCTGCGCGCGGCAAACGATGTACCTTTCCATTCGCGCAAGCTAGCAACGCCAAGCGTTGCCAGCAGGTAACACATATCCCAATCGTTATTGTAACCACCTGCCTGCTTGAACGCGAGTACATCATCATGCGTGAATAGCGACTTTCCCTCATGTTGTCCCCAATCCAATCCGAAAATCGTGCCCGCGACATATTCTGCCGCCGCGATATCAGTGGCATGGAACGAATCTATGGTTTGCACCAGCACGCCGTCAATATCGAAAAGCATGGTATCGAGAGAAGAGGGGAAATCGACGCCCGGCCGCCGCCAAAAAATCGAGCTTCGCATTAAAAAGCCTTCCATTTAGACAATCTCAACCACCACATCCATATCATCTTCGCCCAGCACGTGAACCTGCTCCCATCCCTCATGTGGAGCGTCCTGTAATGCGCGCTGCAATAGTCCCGCATGATAGGCCACCACTTGCTCTCCTACAATACGATGGCGCATCTTATCGCGTGCCAGGCATACCTCCGCTGGAATATCGAAGATCAGCAGGCATCCCAGGTAGCCGAATTGACGCGATAGCTCACGCAGCTTGCGCCTGGCTTCGGATTGAAGAGCCGTGCTGTCCGCGACGGTAAAACGCCCCAGGAACAGGCGCTTGTGAATAATATAGTAGAAGAGATCGAAGGTATCGCGGTTGACCTGTTGATTGTTTTCATCGTCGCAGATCATAGCGCGGCAGTGATCAGATGAGACGATACTGGTTGGAATGAAGCGCTGAGCCGCGAAGGTGCTTTTGCCGGAGCCTGCCGGGCCGCAGAGGACAAGGAGGGTTCTACGAGGAACCTGTATAATTTTCGGCATGATTGGTGATTAAAACCCTCCTGAGTTGATAAAGTTCAAATTCAGACCAGCTGGTCCGGGTCTATGCCAAGTGAGCGCAAGCGTTCTGCCAATATCCTGGCTTTCTCGGCCTCGGACTCAGCTAAACGCATTGCCATCCTCCTCGCTTCCGCTTCTGCCTTGGCTAAACGTAGAGCGGCCCTTTTTGCCTCAGCTTCCGCCTCGGCCTCGGTCGGTCGAACATGCCAGGAACGATCATAGAGGCGCAGCTCAGGGCCATCGGGAACGAGCAGGCTATCAAGTTGCTGGCTCCATAAGCGCCCGCCTGGACCAGGGGTTATCTTCTGCATCAGACCACTTTCTTTATCTAATAGCCATCCACAGAGCCGGTAAGGTTCATTGCGCCACACCGGTGGCTGGTTCGGGTCATAGGCAAAATATTCCTGTACTCCCATACGTGCATACAGGTGGGGCTTTTCTTCCAGATCACGTTTCCAGGTCTCCTCCGACGCAATCTCGAAGACGACATGCGGAGCGGGTCCATGAACCCCAACTCGCCAACTGCGTTCCGGCCAACGCGCTACTCCTTTAATAATAGCGATATCAGGAGCCAGTGGCTTCTCATATTTATTGCGTGTCTGGTAGAAATTGAAGTTTTCATAGATAGCGCACAGTTGATCGCGAAAGAGCCATTTTAGAACCTCCATGAGATAATGCACCAGTTCCGCATGCAGCCGGGATTCCCCCATCAAATCCTCCTCGGTAGGATGGCGGTCGTAGTAATACTCTATCTCGTCCCTGGTCTGCTCGATCATGGCATGCTCCTTGTCCTGTATCCACTGCCTATCTAGCTGCATCCTGGTCGTCCCCTTGCGAGCCTTGATTCCTACCTTATCCTTTAGTAGAACTTCTGGTCTTTTCGGAGCCAGGGTAGGGCCTTGCCTCTAATAATAACATAACCGGCAGTGACTCTACAAGCCGATTTTCATACACCACATAGCCTGTTATGACTGTTTTTTAGATATAGACATTTATGTTATACTCGGATAAGGTGGCAAGGGACGAACGAAAAATTGAAGTTTAACAAAAAGAGGCCAGCTGATCGGCCAAATAGAATGCCCTTTCGCCCTCAATAAAAATACATACCTATCTCTGAGGAGGATTGATGCTGTGTCTATAGATATGAAATTGACGGGTACCGAAATTCGCCAGCTTTTCCTGGACTTTTTTGTCAGCAAAGGCCATATGCTTATGCCCAGTTCTTCGCTTGTGCCGCGCAACGACCCGACGGTGCTGCTGACAACCGCAGGTATGCAGCAGATGATCCCTTTTTTCCTGGGGCGTGAAACCCCACCTGCGTTACGGCTCACCTCTGCTCAGAAATGTTTCCGCACGACGGATATCGATAAGGTTGGCAACGAGCGCTCGCTTACTTTTTTTGAAATGCTGGGAAATTTTTCTGTCGGCGACTATTTTAAGCGCGACGCGATTGCTTTTGCCTGGGAATTTCTGACACAGGTGGTCAAGCTGCCTGCCGACCGCCTGTATCCAACGGTGCATCCAGAAGATGATGAAGCACCACACTGGTGGAACAAGATCGCGGGTTTCCCCGATGAGGCGATTGTGAGGCTCGAAGACAACTGGTGGGGGCCCCCGGGAGCCTCTGGTCCATGCGGGCCTGATTCCGAAATTTATTATGACCGCGGCGTCGAACACGGCTGTGGCCGGGCCGACTGCAAACCCGGCTGCGACTGCGAGCGCTTCCTGGAAATCTGGAACCTCGTTTTCATGCAGTTTTACCAGGACCTCGACGGCACGCGCACACCACTACCAAAGAAGAATATCGATACCGGCCTGGGCCTGGAACGGCTCTCGATGGTCTTGCAGGGCAAAGAATCGGTCTTCGATACCGATCTCTTCCGCCCCATCATCGATAGTTTTGCATCCCTTGCCGGCACCACCTATGGGCAAAATCCGAAAACCGATACCTCATTGCGTGTCATCGCGGATCACGGTCGCGCGCTGGTCTTCCTGGCTGCCGATGGAGTGCTGCCGAGCAACGAGGGACGCGGCTATATCTTCCGGCGCATCCTGCGGCGCGCGGTGCGACACGGCAAGCTACTCGGCCTGGATAAGCCGTTTCTTTCCGAGGCCGCCGATACGGTGATCAACCTGATGAAAGGGCACTACGTCGAGCTTGCCACGCAGCGCGACCGCATCGTAGAAATCTTGAGCCTGGAAGAGAAGAAGTTTGGCCAGACGCTCAATACAGGCCTCTACCTGCTCAATAACCTGCTTGAGGAGTTGCGGCAAAAAGATTCGCATGTCATACCGGGCGAAGAGGCCTTTAAGCTATACGATTCGCATGGCTTCCCCCTGGAATTTACGCAGGAAGTGGCTGCTGAACACGATTTTACCGTCGATATCCCCGGCTTTGAGAAAGCGATGCAGCAACAGCAGGAGCGCAGCCGGTCAGCTGCTGCCTTTACGCAGGGCAAAGATGTCGAGGCGCTCACGGCAGTTTTGAAGAGAGTTGGGCCAACCGAATTCACCGGCTACGACGGTATCAGCGGCAGCAGCAAAGTCGTGGGTTTGGTCGCGGACGGTGTAGAGGTTGAGAGCATCAGCGCGCCGCAGTCGGCCCTGGTTATACTCGATGCGACTCCATTCTATGCCGAGAGCGGTGGGCAAATCGGCGACCGCGGCGACCTCAGCGGCCCGATGGGCGTCTTCCACGTTGAGGATACAAAGCGCCCGCTTAAAGGATTGATCGTCCACTACGGGCGCATTGCCGAGGGCTACCTGCGCGTTGGCGATACTGTGCAGGCCGACGTGATCGCCCAGCGCCGGGAAGATACCATGCGCAACCACAGCGCCACACACCTGCTGCACAAAGCGTTGCGCGATATCATCGGCCCGCAGGTGGAGCAGCGTGGTTCGCTGGTTGAACCGGAGCGCCTGCGCTTCGACTTTGCCAGCTCGCGCCCGCTTACCGCCTCTGAAATCGCGCAGGTCGATGAGCAGATCAATCGCTGGATTCGGGCCGACCTGCCGGTGCATACCAACATCATGCCGCTACAGCAAGCCTTGCAGACCGGCGCTATGGCGCTCTTCGGCGAGAAGTACGAGGACAAGGTGCGTGTCGTCTCAATGGGCAGCAGTATCGAGCTATGCGGCGGAACTCACTGCGCCTCAACGGGGCAGATAGGCATCTACATCACCATCCAGGAAACGAGCATCGCCGCCGGTATCCGGCGTATCGAGGCACTGACGGGTCGAGGGGCCGAGGCCTATTTGCGCCGTCGCAGCGCCCTGGTAGACACCTTGAGCGCTAAATTGCAGACGCAGCCGGATATGCTAGAATCGAAAGTCGAGCAGCTTGTGGAGGAAGTTGACACGCTGCGCCGCCAGGTTGCGCAATTCCAGCGTGAAGCGGCCCAGCGCCAGGTGGAAACACTGACAGAAAAGGCGCAGGATGTATCCGGCGTGCCCGTGGTCATCGCGACAGTTGATGTGCCTGACGATCGGATGCTACGCGAGATGGGCGAAATGGTGCTGAGCAAGCTCGGGCGGCCAGGCGTGGTCGTACTCGCGAGCAATTACGCCGAACGAGCCGGTATCCAGGTCAGCGTCTCAGCTGAGCTGGCCAGGCAGGGATTGCATGCCGGTAAAATCGCCGGGACAATTGGCCAGCGTCTCGGCGGCAAAGGCGGCGGGCGACCCGAATCGGCACAGGGTGGTGGCAAAAATAAGGCTGAACTGGGAGCCGCGCTCGCCCTGGTACCAAAATTGGTGAAGGAAAGCCTGGGATACGGGCAAGATTATGCGGTTTAAGAAATTGGCGTGGTAATCCGCACTGGGCGATGATGGGTTTTATCAAAGTATTCCGGCAATGGACGCGGGGCCGATCAATCGGCGCTGGGCGCGATAAATCGGCCCCTACGGCACAGCCGTAGGATTGATATTGGTTTCATTGCCGTTGCAATCCCCATGGGGATTGATATCGGTTTCATTGCCGTTGCAATCCCCGTAGGCCCCGATTTATCGCGGGCACCGCCGATTTATCGGCCTTCGGGCCTTGCGGTCGCCTGCTGTACGTGTTATAAAGTACTTAACAGATTCAAGTTCAGTATAGAATCATACGGAAAACGTTGAGTTCAGTACACGTCACGTTCTCTTAAATAAGGATAGATTGACCTGGTTTAGGAAGACATACATGAGGAATCCTCTTCAACAATTACGCAAACTCATATTAGGGCGAGTAGAAGAGAACGGGTATCACTATGGGTATGATGGCGCGGCAGGGCCACAGCACACCGACGACGGGGGTGAAGAGCGCGCGGTCTATACTGCCCTCGACATTGGCACAGCCTACGCCAAGGCCATCATCGTCGAAGTGCAGGACGATGTTGGGGTTGTGCTGGGAGCAGGACGACACAGCCAGAGCTATACGCACATGTCAGACGGCATCGTTACCGATATTCCGGGGGTGATTGAGAATTGTAATCAGGCACTACTGCGCGCTGAGGAAGCGGCAGGTGGCATCATTGCGCCGATGGCAGTCATTGGCATCGCGGGCGAACTCGTCAAGGGCAGTTCGACGACGATAACCCAGCAACGGTCGCAGCCAACAAAACCCATTACGCAGGAAGAATTGGATGCCGCGATTACGAAAGCGCAGCAGAAATTGCTCAAGATCGCGAAAGAGCGTATTGCCGCCGAAACCGGCTACCAGAATATCGAGGTGCGTTTGACCAACGCGGCGGTGATTTCTGTGCGCATTGATGGACAGCTTGTTAACAACCCGATCGGTTTTCGCGGTCGCCATTTCTCGTTAACGCTTTTCAGCGCCTTCGCGCCCCTCATGCAATTGGGCGCGCTGGAAACGGTGGCGCAGGGATTAGACCTGACGCTGGTCACGATTGTTACGGAGCCTTACGCGCTTGCACGTTGCTTGAGTAGCAACGCCAGTACGGAAAGTGGAGCGATCTTCATTGACATCGGCGGCGGCACAACCGATATCGCCCTGGTGCGCCAGGGTGGAATTGAAGAAACGCGCATGTTTGCCCTGGGAGGGCGGACGTTTACACGCCGCATCGCCACCGGGAAGGGCGTTACCCTGAAAGAGGCAGAGAAGATCAAGCTCAGTTATAGCAATGGTCTCATAAAAGGGGTTGAACGCGAAGAGATACAACATATCTTAGCGCCGGAAGTACAAACCTGGATGGACAGCGTGGAACTGTTGATTGAGGAGCTTTCCAAGGGTTCGCTGCTGCCACCCGCGATTTACATGGTAGGGGGAGGCTCTTCACTGCCCGACTTGCGCGAGCGCCTTGAAGCATTCCCCTGGACAGAGCGCCTGCCATTCTCGAGCCGGCCCCTTATCGAGATCATCCAGCCTGGTATGGTCACGAATATCGCCGACCCCGACCATCATTTGAAAAATGCACAGGATATCACACCAATGGCGTTAGCATACCAGGCCATCGAACTGCAAAATGAGAATAGCGCGCTGGAGCGGTCGCTCTATCGCGTCATTCACAGCATGCATATCTAGGCTACCAGGGCGCCCGCAAGGGGACGCCCCTATCCTAAACGTGCCCCGCCACCCTGTATAGGGTAGGGGCGTCCCCTTGCGGGCGCCCTGGATGGCAGTTGTCAAGCGCGAATACACCAGGCACCGGCGATGCTGAATGGGCTCCTGTAGGGACAGTGCCTTGCGTCTGTCCGCTTCGGGGCCACAGAATATACAACAGGCAGGGGGATACAGGGTATATGGCTGATGAGCAGATTATTTATCTCAGCCCGGATGAAGATTTGACGAGTACACGTGAACGCCTGGAGCAGGTTCAGGCCAGGAAAATAATTCTCGTCATACCACCACAAACGAGCTTGCGCAGCCACGTGGGTTGGCGTGTGCTGCACGCCCGCGCGCGCGAACTGGGGCAAGAGGTGCTCGTGATTAGCTCTGATCGCCAGATTCGCGCCGTTGCAAAAGCAGTAGGATTCAGGGTTGCCGAATCCCAGGAATCTCCTTCCCCGAACAAATCTCGTCCGGCCAGGCGACCACAAGGAACACCCATACAGCGCGGGGGGCGCACACAACGCCAGAATGAGAGTACTTCGACCAATCGGCCTATGAGGTCTGGTTTCGCAGGGCGTCCCGGTGATCTTGAAGGACGAGCTGTGAGGCGGGATATTGCAGGGCGACCACAAGGATCGCCCATACAGGGTCCACAAGCAACCCGTAGAGCAGGGCAGCCTGGCCAGGAGCCTGGGCGACAAATCTTGAGCGAAACCGAAAGGCAACCTCAGGTACCCGAGCCGCGCGCGCAATCGACATTCCAGGAACCTGCTGATACAACCGGCAGCATAATACCTCCAGGGCCAGCAGCTCCCCTACTCCCCGCTGACATGCCGCCGGATCAGCAGCAACATTTCCATATTGAAACGTCCCCCTCTGTCAGCCCGCGGCTTCCACAGCACGACGAGGACGAACTACCAGATTCGCTGATCGATCATTACAATCAGGCTCAGAGTATTCGCAAGCAGTTTTTGGGCAGTAATCTGACCTCTTCGCGTTCCGCCGACCTGGAAGCGCCTGCGCCCCTGTCAAAAAAGCAAGAGCTGGAGGCGGATCAGGAGGAATACAATAGACCGGGAACCGGCACGAGTAGCTACCAGCAAGGCCCGGCAATACCATTACCCTCCTGGAGTACGCGCGACGAAGCAGGATTGCTGAATAAGCAGCCAGTATTTGGGCAGGAGGATACGGATGTTTATGAGTATTACCTTGAGGATGTCGCGCCTAGCTCTCTGCCAGAGCAACGCGGATCGGCATTCATAGAGGAAGTTGATACGGGTATTCCCGATCTCTCGGATAGGCCAACTGATATACTGGAGGGTGAGATCGAGGATTTAGGGGACGAGGGCGCTATTCTGGTGCAGCCGGAGACCTTTGTGCCAGAATGGAATGAGCCGGTTGAGGATGAGATGGAACAACCACCATCAACGCGCGGTTTTGGCTCGCGCTTTCAAACCGGTCGCGCCGATATCGATGACGCGGAAATGCTTCCCCCTGTGACAGAGAGGCCCACGCAGGTAAGGCAGCAGCCCGCGCCTGCACCAGCGCCGGTAAGACGATCAGGCTCGCTTCCAGCCCCTGCCGCGGGGAGCAGCTCTGGCGCGCTGCGCAATCGCGGGAAGCAGCCAGCTATCCCCACGCAAAAGCAGACCGGGAATGGGCAGCCAGATGGGTCCGCCGCGCCGGTGAAACAGGCGCCTGATAGAGAACGTGCCGTCGCCTCCCCGCAAGCACCGGTACCTGCCCGCGCAGTCAAGGCCAGCAAGCAACCAGGAGGCAGTGCTCCAAAACAGGGCTGGCGAAAACCGGTAACGCCGGGGCAGCCGAGAAAACCGGCGGCACAGTCCAGGAATGATCGCAAAGTCTTCGCTGGCTTCCTGATCGTGGTGGCCTGCCTGCTGATCCTGTTCGCGCTGTTTTACTTCTTGCCGAGCGCGCGGGTAACGATTGCTGTGCCTGCGCGTCCTCTGACGATAAGCGCTCTGCATTTCAGCGCCAGTACGAATTCACATAATGCGGCGGCGAATACGGTCGCCTCGCAGGTTCTCAGCTTTGAGAAAAGCGCGACGGGTAACGGTACAGCTACCGGGACGAGCCAGGTTGGAAACGCCCGGGCAACAGGCCAGGTCATTTTCACCAACCATGGCAGCCAGCAGGTGGAAATTCCTACCGGAACGATTCTGGCAACCAGCAGCGGTGTGAAGTTCGCGACCACGGCGGACGCGGTCATTTTCCCACCGGGTGGTGGTTCCAATCCACCCATCCCGGTGCAGGCAGTAAATGCAGGAACCAGTGGCAATGTGGCAGCAGGCAGCATCACGGTTATTCCTCAGATCAGCCTGACCGCCATCGCGCAATACAATAACGTGTCGACCTCGGCGTTGAGCCTGGACGTGACAAACCCCCAGGCGCTGGCGGGTGGCGGCGCAATGGCAGCAACTACCGTTACGTCGAAGGATATCTCAGCTGAGAAGGCAGCGCTAGAGAAACAGTTAAAGACGAATTTACAGAGCTGGCTGGCACAACAACTGCACACTGGCGATATCTCAGGAACACCGGCTCAGCAATCAGAACAGGTGACGACGAATCCCACGGTGGGTCAGATTACAAAAGATGGCACGTTCAGCATGACGGTCACAGTGCATACAATGGTACTGGTAGTGCGGGCGGCGGCCTTGCAAGCAGCAGCGGCGAAGCAGGTCAACGTCAGGGCAATGCAGATGCAGCCGGCTTATATGCTGGTGACCGGTGAACAACTGAAGCTCTCAAAGATCAAGAGCAGTCCTTCGAAAGACGGCAGTTCCATCGCCATCACCCTTGATGCCACCGGGCAGATTATCCAGCGCATTTCTACGAATGATATTCGCGCAGCTCTTGCGGGCAAGTCGATCGGCCAGGCGAACAGCGACATTAAAAATGGGCTGGCAGGTCTCCATGGCGTCCTGCGCACCAGCATTGTAGAGTCTCCCGGCTTCTTGCCCATGCTGCCGTTCCGCTCGGACAACATTACGGTAATCTTGCTGCCTGTGGCTACGACGACACCAACACCGGGAGTGCCGAACGGCTAAACAGCCCTGACGAATGCTGACAACCGAATGGAGCAATCAATCTCCAGCCGTGTCATGCTGAGCGCAGCGAAGCATCTCTGCGGCCTCAGTGATTCATGTCATGCTGAGCGCAGCGAAGCATCTCTGCGGCCATGGAGCTAGATTCTTCGCTACGCGCAGCATGAGACCACCAGGAATGACACCACCGATTTTGCTGGTGAAAATTCATTAGGGATAGAGTACGAATTGATCTAGCGCGTGGCCTCATGCCTGTCCCTTTCGTTCAGGACGTGCCGAAGCTCAACCCCAGCTGCCGCAGCCACTTACGATAGGCGATTGCCGTGCGGTCCGAGCGCAAGTGCAACTCGGCCTGCAAATCCAACGGCAGCAATTCGGGCCGTTGCGACTCCACGATGGGCACATCCTGCCAGGTAATCATGTCTTCAAAAGCGCGAATCTCTTCTTCTGGAATATTGTCGTAATCTTGCGCCACATAAGTCCAGGCAATGGACTCGCGTTCGGAAACCGGCGTCACGGTAAAATACATCGCAAAACGCGCGCCGCCGGAGGTCTTTACAAAGCAAGCCGTCAAAGGACGCAGTACCTGGTACGTATAGGTCACGCTCGCTCCCTGGCCCGAACCATCAGGATCGGGCTGCCAGACCGTAATATCGCGCGCAATCACCCCATCAGGGCGTATCTCGGCCTCATAGTCGCTCACTTCGGGGTGTTCAGGATCGCCCAGGTAGCCCTGGTGAACGAATGGAAAGTGCGTCACATCGAGAAAATTCTCGACGGCCCGCGGCCCGCCGGCATGAAACTGATACGGGCCGCAATGGATTTTCCGAAACGAGCTATCATCCCACTGCACAAAAGCTGGGATATCCTGCGCCGGCTCGCCCAGGCACACCCAGACCCAACCGTATTTTTCCTGCGCCTGGTAGACTTTTGCCCGCGCCGTAGCAGGGGGCTTCTGATGGGGATGCGCCGGAAAGCGAATGCATTGCCCCTCTGAATTGTAGGTCCAGCCATGGTACGGGCAGATCAGCGTCTCAGCTTCCACTTTTCCCAGCGACAGCCTGGTTCCCCGGTGCAGGCACAGATCACGCCAGACATGAATCTTATCGCCTGCGCGCCAGAGAACAAGATCTTCCTCTAACAGCCGCGCAGCCATGGGCTTTCCTTCTTGCAGGTCGGGCGCATAGGCCACCACATGCCAATCGTTGAGCAGAACAGGGTCATTGAGCATCGGAGTATCCTCGTTTTTGCCCTGATTATATCATATCCACTTAGCTCCCAAAGCATCTGTTCCCGGGGGATAAGATGAAAAGCGAACATAGATGTTTCATCCATTCATAACAAATTGGAATGTACTAAATAACTTGAAGGAATGAGAAAAATATGTTATTGTTACATTCAAGGATGTGATTGTAGAAATCTGGTAAAGGACATCGTTGTAAACGCATTTGGCACCAGGCTATCCAGGTTGATCAGGAGATAATCATGCAACCACACACTTCTTATCTTATTTGCGCCACCTTCTTTAGTGGTAGCGCATTGCTTAGTAAAGTTTTAAGTAGTACCGGAGCAGCCGGTCGGCCAAAGGAGTACTTTATGGCCCGCCGTAACGTTCATGCGACAACTTTTCAGCAACATGCTGCTCATAGTGGCTCCCTGCCGCCATTTTTATGCGACGAGCAAGGGCAGGTTCATGTTGATTCGCTCGCTCATATATTTGAGCAGGGAACAACAGCCAATGGGATATTCGGTGCGAATGTGATGTGGGACTACTTCGACGACTTTATCTGCGACCTGCGACGCATTCCTCATAAAGAGATACCGGTGGTAGATTTACTGCCTGCAGTTTTTCCCAATCTGCACTATATCTGGGTAACGAGGCGCAACAAGGTACGGCAGGCTGTATCTCTATGGAAAGCCGTTCAAGAATGGACCTGGAATAAAGAAAGGCCGCTACGCTCAGCAAACAGGCACCTTCTCTCCGAGAGAAAACTGGTCTTCAACTTTGAGGCGATTGACGCGCTTGTACGGCGTATTTTAGCCGATGAGGCCGATTGGCAAATGTATTTTGATATCTGCGGTATCTCGCCGATTACTGTCGTGTACGAAGAATTAGAGATGGCGCCCGAAGCTATGGCGCGCTCTATCCTGCACGGTTTGCATATTCCTGTGCCGGACAGCCTGGCATTCAGCCATTGTTCTACTAAAAGACTGGTAGATACGCTTAGTATGGACTGGGCGCAGCGCTACACTACTCTCAAACGACAACAAGAAAATGGGGTAGTAATGAATAGTCCCAATTCCCCTTAAATAGCTCCAGGAGAGGATGAGGAGTGGAGGATGATCGCAAGAAACTCTACTCTACTCCTCATTCGTAAAGGTAACTCCAGTTACTTTTATTGAAAAGGGAGTTTCTCTTCTTTCGAAGAATCCCTTCGTAAAAGACACCCGAGGAAATTGTTCTCGGCTATTTTTGTCTCTTACACAGCATGGTTCGTAACAATAGTTACATTTATTATAGCAGGAAGGAGCAAGCAATGTCGCTCACGCACGAATCACTTGAAGCGGGAGTAACAATCGAACAGGAGGAAATGGTTTTACACTCGCTACATCCGCTCAATGCCGGGATTGCGCCTGAAGTAGCGCGCGAGAAATTTATCACGCCGCAGAAACGCTTTTTCATCCGCAGTCATGGCTCTATTCCAGATGTGGATGGCGAGACCTACCGCCTTTCGGTGAGCGGGAGAGTAAAGGTTCCATTGGAGCTGTCTCTTGATGACTTACGGATTGAATTTGCCAGTTCTAGCGTTGTTGCTACGCTACAATGTGCGGGGCACCGGCGTAGCGAACTTGCCGCTGTTCAACCAATCCGGGGAGAGGTTGCATGGGACGCCGATGCGATCAGCACTGCGGAATGGCGGGGCGTGCGATTGCGCGAGGTGCTGCTGGCGGCGGGTATAGGACCCGGTGTGAAACATGTAGCATTTCTGGGCCTCGATGAGATTGAGAAAGGTGGGGAGCGATTTGGGTTTGGCGCTTCAATCCCTCTCGAGAAGGCGCTATCCGGAGAAGTGCTGCTGGCCTATGAGATGAATGGCGAGCCATTGACACGCGAGCATGGTTTTCCGCTGCGCGTTGTGGTGCCCGGCTATATCGGCGCCAGGAGCGTGAAGTGGCTGGGCGGCATTCGCCTGCAAGCTTCTCCTTCCAACAATTATTTTCAACGCCACGCTTACAAGCTCTTTCCACCTGATACGCAGGCCGCAGATGCGAATTGGGAGGAAGGAAAGGTGCTGTCTGACCTGGCGATCAATACCGTTATCTGCCGGCCTCGCGCATCTGAAGTGCTTCCCGCAGGGCCAGTGACGATCCAGGGATACGCGATTACGGGTGAAGGTGCGCATATCGAAGCGGTTGAGCTTTCGCTGAATGGTGGCGCAACCTGGCGGGAGGCGACACTGCTGGAAAGGCCGCATCCATGGACATGGTGCTTCTGGGAGGCTTCTTTTCAACTGGAGCCTGGTTGTTATGAGATTGTTGCGCGGGCCTGGGATTCGAGAGGACGCACGCAGCCTGCCAATCTGCGCGAGGTCTGGAACTTCAAGGGATATATGAACAATGCCTGGCACCGCCTACACGTGTCAGTATTCTAGCATAGAAAGAGAAAAGGGGGATAAATTCATGCAACGCTTTCGCCCGGTCGCCCAAGAAGGTCTGAGAAATGATGCCGGTAACACCGATATTCAGAAAGGCAAGTTAGATCTGGTCGTGCTGCGTTATATGGCGCGCAGGCTCCACTTAACGGTTCGCCAGCTAGATGAGCCTGTTCCCGCGTCGCAACCATTATTGTACCGCTTACAGGAACGGTACGGACGAATGCACCGTATAGCGATTTACAAACAGCAGGAACTGGTGCTGAGAGATACACTTATGTTCGTCGGTTTTATCAGTCGCAAAAGAAAGGCATTGCAAGACTCGATTGCTGATCAGATCGAGGATATCGATAGACAATTGCTGGTAGAGTTGGTGAATGCGCCGGGCATCGTCAGTTATTCCTCGCTGGAATTGCGCAATGGAGATTGGTGCAACCTGGTGCTCTTAAGCGATGTGGAGGCGAAGATGCATATCAGGGATACGCCTATCCATCGTTACGCGGCCTATAGGCTGTCGGAGGCCTATTATGAGTGGATACGCCTGCATCATGGCATCATGCCGGAGGGGCTGGATCATACCGAGATGTTGTTGCAAAAGACGAGATACTACTTTTTTTCGGCACCACAAACGAGGCCAACAATTTGGGAGCGTATCTACGATTCTGTAGGGATAGCGCCTGGTGGCGATCCTGAGCAACTGAAGTGGACAGGGACAAGCCGCTCTCCCTACAGAATGAGCGTCTAATTTCAGTACCCTCAACAGGGTCGTGAAAGGATACGGCACCTGCTGCCCCAGGAGCGCCAGTATACCTATCAAACCCGAAAAGATCAAGTGGAAATGCACTAAGGAGCAAAAGATGGTAGGAATGGAGAACAATCAACCGCTACGCTTTGCGACGTTCCTTTCGTCCAACCTCTGGGATACGTACAGTTCTATCGCCAGGTATGTTGGGAAGGCACTGGGATGCAAGAGCTTGCTTACGGTCGGGCATTCTTTCGATGCGTTTGCCGAGGACGAGATAGATGTTGGTTTCGTGTGCGGCCTGATTTATGCGCGTATGGCCCGCTATGCCGACTGCCCCATCGAGCTGTTAGCGGCGCCGGTGCTGCACGGGAGACGTTACGCGGGGAAGCCGATCTATTTTTCGGATGTGGTTGTGCGCAAAGAGAGTTCTTTCTTTTCGTTCGATGACCTGCGTGATTGCACCTGGGCATATAACGAATTCATTTCTCACTCGGGCTGGAACCTGGTATGCTACAGCCTGCTGCAACAGGGTAGAACGCCTGGCTATTTTGGCAGGATCGTCAAATCAGGTTCGCACCTGAAGTCCTTGCGGATGGTGCTGGATGGACAGGTCGATGCGACAGCCATTGATTCGCACGTACTGGATGTGATGCTCCGGCAAGACCCGGCGCTGGGAGCCAGGTTGCGCGTGATCGAGACCCTGGGCCCCTCTGGTATTCCCCCGGTGGTCGTTGCGAAACGCCTGGATGATTGTCTAAAGCAGCGCATTCGGACTGCTCTGCTCCATATGCATCATAATGCAGCCAGCGCAAATGAACTGCGCAGGGGATTGATAGAGCGATTTGCCCCTGTTACTGACGAACATTACGCGGGCATGCTTGGGATGCTGGCACAGGTTGAACTGGCGCAGTTCTCACATCCACTCTCCGGTCTGGTACTGGCAAGCGGAAGAAGATAATGCAGCAGGCGGGAATAAAGCAGAATACGCCCGTCATCTCCTTGAGTCCGCTCCTATGGAATGCTCGTCGTGGGCGCCATAGGGGCGGGCTTTGTATACCGCAGTGTTGGGCCGATTGATCGTGGGCATCGTCGATAATGAACTTTCACGACCAACACCGGCAATGCGAGCGGCCAGGGCGTGTCATTCTTCGCTGCGCTCAGAATCTCTGGCTCGATGGGCACAGATTCTTCCCCGTTCGCTCCGCTCAGGGCTTCGGCTCACACGCTCAGCATGACACGTCCTGGGAGGATTCCCAAATTTGATGGTGAAAATTCATCATCGGCCCTCGCGGGGACAGGGACAAGCCGCTGTCCCTACTACACCCTATACATTGGCTCATACGGTGAGAGTTGATCCGGGTCGTTGAACTCGGCGCCGGCAGGGGCAACAACTGGACCTCGTAAAAGCGGATCATCGGTACTGCTCATCCATTGTTCCAGGCGACCGCGCATCTCATCCAGAACTGGGGCCAGCGATGGATCATTCGCTACATTGCAAGCCTCGCCGGGATCAAAGATCAGATCGTAGAGCTGCTCCTGTGCGATGGGACGATCTTTCCAGCCGTAACGCAGTAACAACCGCTTGCTGGGGCTATCGTCCGTATTGGGCAGCACAGGCGTGAGGCGATCACCGAAGCGGCGGATGTACTTCCAACGCTCAGTGCGCACGGCCCGTTGCGGTTCGTAGGCAGCGTGGTAAGTCGTCTCGGCGAACACCTGCTCGTTGACTCGATCAGTTTTGTTTTGAATGAGGGGCATCAGCGATTTGCCTTGCAGCCATTCCGGTCGCTCAATCTCAAGCAGATCACAGACGGTGGGGAAGAGATCGATCTGTGAAACCATCGCATCGCAGACCTTGCCGCCGGAAAAACCACCCGGCCCCCGCAGTATCAGCATCACGCCAATGCCATGATCGGTCAGATTGGTTTTCATTCTTGGGAAGGCCAACCCATGATCGGTTGTACAGATGACCAGCGTATTCTCAGCCAAACCGGCGGCCTCAAGAGCATTCAGGACGGCAGCGACGCCCCTATCGAGGGATTGCGCGCTGACCTTGAACGCGGCCATATCCAGGCGTGTCTCAGGAGTGTCGGGTAAGGTCGGTGGCGGCAAACAGTAATTGGCATCTTGCGGCGAGACAGGCTCAAAAAATTCGCGATGGGTCTCGAAAAATCCGACCGAGAGAAAAAATGGCTGTCGCGGCACATTGCGCAGGATATCGATGGCGATAGGCGCGACCGATGCCACATGATTAGTTTTAATCTTGAACACGCGATCATAGCCGATGATATCAGGCTCCTTTGAGATGTGCTGCTCGCCGATTAAGACCGAATAATAGCCGACTTTGCGCAGTGTATGGACAATATGATGACGATAATTGCGCAAAGAGAAACCACGATGGGCCAGTCCAAGCATACCATTGCTATGCGCAAACTGGCCGGTCAGCAGGCTCGCGCGACTGCCGGAGCACGTTGGAGCAACGCAAAAAGCTTTGCGGAATAAGACTCCTTGCTCGGCAAGACGTTGAATGTTGGGCGTTGGGATGGCATAGCCATAAGGTTGAACATAGCGCCCGGTATCATGAGAGTGAAGATAGAGGATGTTTGGATACTGTTCTTGCATAGGTATGTACTCTTTCAACTACTACGACGATTCCACCAACAACAGTTGCCACAGTAGAGGCGGGGGTTACGGCAGCGGCAGGGTGGGGGAGCTTGCTCCGTCCATCGCCCCCAATAGCTGGTGGAACCTACTATAACCCCAGAATCGTATCATAGATACAGCATAACACATCGGTCTAGTGCTCACGCACCAGGCCTCTCTATTATTATAACATATGAGAATAAAATAAATAACTTGAAAGAATGAGGAAAATATGCTATTGTTCATTTACAGACGTTTCAGATAGGAAAAATGAGAGGAGTACAAGGTGCCAAAACCGAATACATCTTACCTTATCTGTGCCACCCCGCGCAGCGGAAGCACGCTGCTATGCGAGGCGTTGGACAATACCGGCCTGGCCGGGCATCCAAAAGAGTACTTCGAGGCGCTGAAGAAGACGGGACTGCCCCGCCGGCCGAGGGAGTACTTTGAGAACGTAGAAAATACTGCTATTCTGCAACTCCTTGGGAATTACTCACGCCTGGATGATGAGTATGGCCAGCCCACATTTTGGGATGGTCCCGGTTACGCGCAGTATCTTGCGCACGTGCTTGAGGAGGGAACTACCCCCAATGGTGTTTTTGGCGCGAAGATGATGTGGGGATACTTCGGTGATTTTATCGAGAATGCGCGGCAAATTCCGGCCTATCGTTACATGGCCGTACCGGATATACTGAATGCGATTTTTCCTGACCTGCATTACATCTGGGTGACGAGGCGCGACAAGGCGCGGCAGGCAGTCTCGCTGTGGAAAGCCATTCAAACCTGGACATGGAAACATGATTGGCACGATGCACTGGCAGGCATGCACAATCATAAAGAGCTTGTGTTCAACTTCGAGGCGATTGATCATTTAGTACAGCGAATCAATGCACATGATGAAGCCTGGCAGCGGTACTTTACTGAATGCGGTGTGCGACCATATACGGTGATTTATGAGGAACTGGCCGGCGCATATGAGGAGACAGCTTTGAGCATTTTGCGCTACCTGCATATTCCCATAGGTGAACCTGTTGTTTTTGGTGAGCGGCGCATGAGGCGGCAGGCGGATGGGCTGTCTGAGGAATGGGTGCAGCGCTACTACGCTCTCAAACGCGTAGATTCGGTGGTTTAAAACATCTTGAAGAAAACCTGAGCAAAGATGACCACAAGGGATTCACTCTTGTGGTCATCTTGTTTTCTCTCCCGGATGCTTTCTGTGTTCTCCCTGCTTCCTACGAGAAATTTGCTGGTGGAGTGTCCATCTGGGCGGCGGGCTGCTGCTGGCGAACCAACCGATCAATGGAGTTGGTATATCATGTTATTCTTCTTATCACTCTTCTTCCGCGGCCCATAAATCCGTCCGGCCATCTCCTCGACCCGCTCCATCACCTCTTTCAGCACCGGTTTTTGCGCGAAGAAGATAACTTCGCTGGCGGTATCTTGAAACACATCGCCGGCGATATTCAAACCACGGTAGACGAGCAGCAGGAGATGTTCGCAATGCGCGGCGCGGACTTTTTCCACTTTGCGCCGCAGGTATTCGGGATGCCAGAAGCCTACGAGTTCGATAAGAATCTTGCGCGTTTCATCCTCGTCGTCAATCAGCGTAAAATCGGGAATCATCACCGTATCGCCGAGCAGCAAGACCTCGCTTTCGCGTCGCAGTAGCCAGTGGCCGCGTTTGTCGCCCATCTTTTGCTCAAACTCGCCTGCGAAGTCGGCCTCAAGGCGGCTGTCGAAGAGGCCGCTCTGTTTGAAATGACTCTGAAAGGGCATCGTATAATCGAGCCGGTAGGTTGCCATAGCGCCTGTCTGGGGAGCGATTATTGTAGCAGTCATGCGCCAGCGCTCGCAGAGGAAGAGCGCCGGTAAAAAGGCAGCGAACTGCCGCCCGTAGCGCGTTGTGGCATTGACGAAAGGAGAAATAGGGCCATCAAGGTCGAGCAGGTAGCCATCCTCCAGTACATGTCCCCAGAACATGAGTTTAAACAATTTGAGGTACTTCCAGAGGTCTTTATATCCCCTATGCACTTCGATCTGCACCTGAGTCGCCCAGTAGAGAACGCCGCGCGCCAGTTCCAGGTTATAGCGAGAGAGCAGGCTTTCAGGCGTCCATGCGGGGCCTGTATCGTGAAGCGCGTAGGTGGCAGGACGGTCGGCGAAGAGCATTGCCGCTACCTGCTGCGCGGGAATACCAATTTCGTCCGCGACATGCTGGATGACTTCATAATGCGTTTTTGGTGAGAATAATTGCGGCGTGGTGAAAACCGGCCCATAGGAAAAGGCGCGCTCGCGGATTTGCATAGGATGAATAGAAGTTGCCAGGGGCGTAAACGTCGCCGCATCGGTAAGTACCTTTGCCAGCCCGCGCACAACCACATAGTCGAGGCGTTCTCCCTCGTACATCTCCAGGGCGTTTTGCCAGTCGGCCTGCGATTGGCCCCTGAACTGCTGAAAGAGGTCGATCAGGTCGGCGGCAGTAGAAAGCCAGTGGGGATCGCTTGTATCGAGCAGGTCGATTGTCAGTTCCGATTTGCGGACGCGCACGCGTGGTTTGACGAGGTCGGCGGTCAGCATGCTTCCGGTTCCTCTCGTTTGCGTCGCCTTCTCTGGGCTTTCCCCTCCTCCAGGGTCTTGCGCGCGATGACCTCGAATAGCACGGCTTCGCGATTTTCAACCTTGCGCAGCACGCGACCCAGGCGTTGAATATACTCACGCGCGCCGGACGTGCCTCCCAGCACAATGGCGACTTTGGCTTCCGGCACATCCACACCTTCGTTGAGGACGCGCGAGGTGACGATGACGCGATAACGACCGCTTTGAAAGCCATCCAGGATATGCTTGCGTTCGGCGGCATTCGTTTCATGTGTAATTACGGGCACGAGGTGACGATAGGCAATCTCGTAGGCCGTCGAGTTATGTTCCGTGAAGACGAGTATCTGTTCTGAGGCGTGCTCACACAGCAGGGCATCAAGAGCTTTGAACTTGCCCTCGGCGCGGGCAAGCAGGCGAAGTAAGCGCTGGCGGGCGAGAAATGCCTGCCGCGCCTGGGCATCTACAGCAGAGAGGCGCATCAATTCCAGAATCCATCTCGCGCCATGATGCCGTCTCAACTGGCGTGAGCGAATGAACGCGGTGTAGACAGCGTAATCAGCATCATAGCTTGCGCGTTCTTCAGACGTGAGATCGATACGCAGGCGCTGGGTGCGATACTGCGCAAGCTGCTTGCCGACGAGGTCTTCGATGCGCTTGCTATAAATAACAGGCCCGATGAGTTCATCGATGCGCCAGCGCCCATTACTCTGTTCCTCTTCTTCGGGATATGTCGCCGTCAGTCCCAGGCGGAATGGAGCGGGAGTCATGAGCGCGGTTTCTCCCCAGGTGGGCGCGGGCAGGTGATGCACCTCGTCGAAAATAATCAGCTTAAAGCTGTTCCCGCACTCGGCCATCAGGTCGCCTGCCGAATGATAAGTCGTGACGGTTAAGGGCAGAACGCGCTTTTCGCCACCATAATACACTCCCACGTCTACGGCAAAAGCGTTAACAAGCCTGGCATACCACTGGTGGAGCAGATCAATGGTGGGAGCAACGACAACGGTGGAGCGTTTGATGCGCTGGATAGCCTGGATAGCAAGAAAGGTTTTGCCCGCCCCGGTCGGTAAAATGATGCTGCCCCGCCGCTCCTCCTGCTCCCAGGCAGCAAGGGCCTCCAGCTGGTAATCGTGCGGCTCGCGATTCTCATGTAACGTGAGATCGAGATGCTGCCAGCGAGCCACATTGTTGCGAATATGCTGTTCTTGCAGGTATGGCAGAAGCGAGCCGTAGTGATAGGCTTCGCAGCGCCACTTTCCCTTGATGAAGCGAAAGGGCGCGGGTTGATATTCCTGCTCGTCAATACCCTGTAAGACAAGCGTACCGCCTTGAAAGAAGATAGACGCGCTCATATCTTTCATGATGGTACAGTATAGCATATGTGGAGAGGAAAAGGTAGATCATGCGTTCTTTTATACCGAGAAATTCAGCATGTAGAGGCCCAATCAAGAGAATGAGGGGTCTTTGTTATACCATACGTGTTTCCAGAGTGAAAGGCATAACAATAGCAAGAATTGGATATCCAACCGAAAAGGGCTATGGTATTGTTCCTTTTGACACAGGTATCAGTAAGAGGATACGATTGCCCTGTAATGAATTGTTCTCGTACTCGTATCCTTTTTGCGTTACTGAGAAACTTTGTGTTTCATATGAGGAAAATATCATGCCAGACGAACCATCATCTACTCAGAACGAGGTTGCTAATCTTAAAGCTCGTGTCTTCGCGCTCGTGCGCGCCTGCCCTCCTGGTCGCGTCACCACCTATGGCTGGCTCGCCAAAGCCATAGGGTATCCTCGCGGAGCGCGTTTCGTGGGCTGGATTATGAACGAAGCAGCTGAAGGCGTACCGGCCCAGAGGGTTATCAATAGCAAGGGAGAGTTGACAGGCAGCTGGGCTTTTGGTCAGAAAGGGAGGATGCGCCAGTTGCTGGAAGCCGAAGGAATCGTTTTCACTGACGAACACGTCGATCTCAAACGCTATGGCTGGGACCCCTCGCGTGACCTCTCGCCTGAGGAATTGCAGCGCATCCTGAACGAAGCCGATGCTGGTTCGGTCGGCGTCAGCGATAAATTGCTGTATCTCATGCAGCATGATGCGGCCTCGCCATTTCGCATTATATCAGTTGAGGAATGATCTGCCTCCTTACAGTCAGGATGGTCTTTTATCTTGGCACCGCCAGCAGGATGATAAATATGGCCACGTGCAGGAGACCAAAGAGAATTATTGCCCAGGCAAACCAGGCGAATTCGCGTTGGAATGTCTGAACTTCATTCATATATGCCTTAGGCGAACGTTCGGCGGCCACAAAACCCATGGCGATGCGCAGGCGTAAGGGCGAACGTATGGTGGAACGGCCCAATTCCTGAAGCAACACATTATGGCAAGGCCCGCAGAGCATCCATTCCCGCCGTGGTTCCGGCGCTTCAAGCGGCTCTTTCATCCTGATTGGGTGAGACCAGATAAAACTCGTGCAAATAGAACAGCGTGCAGGTCTGTACCAGCGCCGTCCCCACCTCGTTTCTGGCCTTGTTGTGACAGTTGCATCATCTTCTGGCATCATTTGTTGCTTTGTTCGCGATTCTTTGCCGTTGTTCCAGCACAGGCACCAGGCCCTGTCCCTACAGGGTTTTCATACAGAGGACGTATCTTGATTACTCTTACTACTATTACGTTCGAGCGGCGTAATTATTGTACCATATACATGGTGATGTGTTTATGATGCCGGAGAAGTTTCGTAAGTGCCGCAATTTGCCATCTCCGATAGATGCCGGGCGGCATAGCATTTAACATGTAAACACCAGTAGAAAGATGGTCAAAAGCATTAACCATGAGCATTCAAGATGATCAGTACCAGGCAGCAACGGGAAAGGTGCAGGTGGGTCATCGGGCCCCAAATTTCACCCTTCCATCATTGGACGGTAAACCGGTCAGCCTCGAAAGTTTTATCGGCCAGAAGAATATTGTGCTCTACTTTTACCCCAAAGATAACACCCCAGGCTGTATAGCCGAAGCATGCGCCTTTAGAGACAGCTATGAGGTCTTTCAAGAGGCTGGAGCGGAGGTGATTGGCATCAGTTCGGATTCCGAGGAGTCCCACCGGCATTTTGCATCCGGCTATCGCCTGCCGTTTATTCTGCTGAGCGATGTAGGTGGCAAGGTCAGAAAACTTTACGGCGTTCCCACGACATTTAGGCTGCTACCGGGACGTGTCACCTATATCATCGATAAGCGCGGCATCGTGCGCCACATTTTTTCCGCCGCATTCGCGCCACAAAAACACGTCGATGAGGCGCTCAAGGTGCTGGAAATGTTACGAGAAGAGCAAGAGTAGAGTGAGCAGCGCCGCTACCGGCATCAAGCCCTACTTCGTTGGCAAACCGAATCCACTGATGATGCGCACGGCGCTGCGCACGCTTAATGCCCATTCCGAAGATTCGGTGATGATCGGCGACCGCATGGATACGGATATCATTGCTGGTTTTGAAAGTGGCTTGCGCACCATCCTGGTGCTGACAGGCGTCACTTCAGGCGAGCAAGTGGAGCGCTTTCCCTATCGCCCAACCTGGGTACGAGAATCAGTGGCAGAGATCGAGGTGTGAAGCATATGTCACTGCGTACAGAAGAGAGGATTGTTGAAGCTGTAGCCTTCTAGTGATTCTTCTGCAAATCCCCAGGCGATTTTCAGCGGTGGGGGTGCGACGCAGGCGTATGTCGTTTCCCCAGAAGTTGAGCGGCTCAGTTGCATGAAAGAGCGAGAGATGCTTCGCTGCGCTCAGCATGACACGTCCAGCTCGGGTTTTTTATGACAGGCTCTTAGACCCGTCACATCAGCAACTGCGAAATCCGCCTTCGCAACCACTGATAGGCCTGCTCAATTATGGGTCTGAGATCGGGCATAAAGAACCTCCTTTCGACCTGGAGAGAATCCCGGTCACCTTAGAGGTTTCCCACACTTTGGGCACCACTGCGCATCTGGCAAAGCCGTCGTCGCGCACTCTGGACACACTTTGGGATGCTCGACTACCGGGGTGCGGCAATACTGGCAGAATTCGGCTCCAATCTGCAGCGGCTTCTGGCAGACGCGACAGGTTCCTTGTGTGGGGGGCAAGATACCAAGTTGCGCCTCCAGTGAAGCGATGTAACGTTGCTTCTCAAACTCCTTGCGCTGCTCCTCCCGCCGCCGACCCACAACAACACGAGCAAGGTAAATCGGCAGCATAATTTCGGGGAAGAAGAGGTAGAGGATGACATAAAACATCTTAAAATCCGCCAGCAGGCTTTCCTTCATAAGCCTGGACTGGGTCCAACCACGCAGGGTAACAGCTCCGCGCCAGTCATATATCATAACGAAGATGACCTGAATGATGAAGATCAATATACCGATATTGATCAACGCATTCAACACTTCGTCCACGTGATTTGAGCCGGCACCACTGAAATTGCCCAATAGGGCGATGGGCACGATCATCAGCAATAAGCTGACGGCATACGTAATAATTAGCGCCAATAGCGCCTTCTTGTTGTAGTAACGGAAATTTGCGAGCTTTTCCATAACCAACATCGCTTTCTGAGCGGTCGAACTATTATTTGTTTTTCAACTCTACATAGTATTGACGTTTCAGAACAGTTGCGATAAAACCCTTTGCCTCCTTTTATCGCTTATTGAATGGGGCTATGCCTACGTCTTCACCCTCACCGCCAATTTCTTCATCGTCCGGTTCCTCATCATCTTGATAAGTCATCTGCTACTTCCTGCATATGATATTATACGTCAAAACTTCATTTGAAGGTTGCCGAAGCGAGGTTTCAGCGTATGCTTACGATTTTTAACTACAATCCCAACAGTCCCAATAGTGCCGTCCTGCATCCTTTACGTTCCACACCATTTTGAACTGCCAGCTCATTACGGCGAACAAGCTGCTTCCATTGGGCATTTGCTTCACCGGATGACGCGGGCATCAGCGTTACCTCTAAATGCCGTTTTGGGCGCAGCGTAATCACCGGCTGGAAACCAGGAGTGTAGCCGGAAACAGGCTGTGGCGTGAATTTTTGCAGAACGCTCGCCAGGATAATACGCGCCTCCATTTGTGCCAATGGCATGCCGATACAGGTGCGCGGACCACCTCCAAAAGGAAAGTATGCTCCCGGCGGAATCTGCTGTCCATTTGCCGGGTCCCAGCGTTCGGGCTTGAATGTTTCCGCATCCTCCCAGATATCGGGCAGGCGATGAATAACCCACTGGCTGAGAATGAGCATCGTACCAACGGGCAGTCGGACGCCATCCAGCTCAGTTTCCTTCGCAACGAAGCGCATCTGCATCCAGGCTGGAGGATAGAGGCGCATCGATTCGTTTAACACCCAATCGAGATAGGGCAGGTGCGCCAGGTCTTCCAACGTTGGCTCGCGACCGCCTAGCACCGAGTGAAGCTCATCCTGCAATTTCAGGCGCGCTTCTGGATATTGCGCCAGCAGGTAAAACGTCCACACCAGGGCAATCGCCGTTGTCTCATGCCCGGCAGCTAAAAATGTCAGGATGTGATCGTGGATCTGCTTCTCAGTCAGTTTTGTACCCGGCTCCTCGCCGCTTTGTGCCGTCATCAGCATGGAAAGCACATCGTGATAATCGCGCTCGTCGTCGCGGCGCTGCGCTATCAGCGTATAGATCAGCATATTCAACTGGCGTATGGCGGCCCTACGTTTGCCATAGCCGGTAACGGGGTTGTCAATGCGAATATTCAGCAGGTCTTCGGCCATGCTGGTTGAACTACCGATGACGCCATCGAAGGCGTCGCCGAGTGGCTCAAGCTGCATTGACAGATCAATGCTGAAGAGGCATTTACTGACGATGCGCAGCGTTAATGCTTGCATGGCGCGCGACATATCGACCTTATCCCCTACCTGCCATGTCTTGAGCAACTCCTGTGTGTATTGCTGCATGATCGCGGCATAGCCCTCGACACGCTTCTTATGAAAGGCGGGCTGTACCGCGTGGCGCTGCTGGCGATGTTTTTCGCCGTTGATGGTCAGCAATCCCTCGTTACCGAAATTATCGTCGCCGCCCCTATTTTCCTGGAACGAGCCGATATTCGAGAAATCGCGGGGATGTTCCACCAGCACGTAGCGCACGTGTTCCGGGCGAAATAGCAGCACGGCGGGATTCTTCATGAAGTAGATCGTCGCCATATTGCCGTATATGCGCTGCAACTTTTGCAGGTAGCCGAGCGGATCTCGCCTCAATGAGAGCAGGTTGCCGATATAGGGCAACCGGGGCGGGCCGGGTGGTAGTGCTGCCTTTGTCGTCTCCGTCGTTTCCAGTTCCTGAGCAGTGGTCGCCATTGTTCTGTTTCCTCCAGGTGCTAAATTATCTCATTTTGTATCATACTGTGGAAGTAGAGGAGAATCAATGGTTAAAGAGGGTCTGGAAACGGGTAATATTTCATGTCATTCTGAGCGCAGGAGCCGAAGCCCTGCGCGGAGCGAACGGGGAAGAATCTCGGTCTCCCCGGGCGCCGATTCTTCGCTCCGCTCAGAATGACACGGTTATGAACACAATGACACGGTTATGAACACTCGGATTGCCGGTGTTGGTTGTGAAAATTCATTATGAACCGCATATGGTTGTCCGAATTCATTTCTTCAAGAAAGGATCACGCGACGCCAGCTTTTGAGCGCAATTTGGGCAGCACATGCTGGCCGTATGCCTCAATCACGCCGCGCTGGTTCGGATCAGCTGAATGGAAGACCAGCTGATCGAAGCCCATGTCGATATACTTCTGCGCAAACTTGACATGGTCATCGGGATTGGCAGAAATGCATGTAGCCTTCTTGATGGTATCCGAGCCGACAACCTCGCCATTCTGAGCAGACATGGCCGGAGTATAAATCTTCTGGTCGAACAAAGCCGGAACATAGGTACCCGCCCAGTACTTCTTTTGATTCTGAATGGCGGCCTCTTCATTATCGGTAAATTCGACATTGATCTCAATGAGTTTCGGCATCTGCTGCGGATTCTTGCCCGCCTCCCTGGCGCCCTTCTCGAAATTCTTGAGGATATTGGCATAGAGATCGGGCTGCTTGCCGCCAACTGTAATCAAGCCGTCGCCGTGCTGACCGGCAAATGCGGCGCTGCCGGGCGCGAGCGTGGAGATATAGAGCGGAATCTTTGAAGCCGGAGGTGTATAGAGCTTTGCCTTGCGCGTCAGGTAAAACTCGCCGTCAAATGAGATCTCTTCACCAGTCCATAGGGCGCGGATAAGCTGTATGGCTTCCAGCAGCCGCTCCTGGCGTTCGTCGTAACCAGGCCACATGCCGGTCGCCGCGTATTCGTTGAGCGCCTCGCCGGTTCCGACGCACAGGAAGAAACGACCGGGCGCCATGGCCGAGACGGTGGCAGCTGCCTGCGCGATAATAGACGGATGGTAGCGCAGGATAGGGCAGGTAACGCCGGGTCCCATGCTGATGCGGTTAGTGCGCGCGGCTACAGCGCCGAACCATGTCCAGGTAAACGGAGCCTGTCCTGCTTCACTCCACGGATGAAAATGATCGCTTGCCTCGATAAAATCGAATCCTGCCTGCTCGACGGCAATCGCCTGGTCGAGTAGTTCATTCGGTGGGAATTGTTCTGGTCCTGCTTTCCATCCAAATTGTACCATGATGTTGTTTGTTCCTTTCACGTTGTGAATGTAGATATATGCTTCGTCATCTTTATCGGAACGCACCTGTAATAGGATTCGTCTGAGGAGCAGGGATGGTTTCAAGAGGGGTTGTCGAAAAATCTGGTGAAGAGGCCGATGATGGATTTTAACAAATAAATTTGGCACTGGTTGGTTCCCCGCATAGTGCCGATTTATCGGCCCGCGTCGTTCCAATTGATCGTGCCCACCGCCGATTTATCGGCCCGCGTGATTCATAATCGCCCCGGCCACCTCTCGCGGCGCAATGTGGTCAAAAAGATTGCGTCCATGGGTATCGTACCCCTCTTTGGCGAAACCAGGCCGAAAGGCATTCTGCTCTTTGCGGCCTCGTCCAATAATGGTGGTGCGTTTGCTGTAGCCGTAGTAATCGGGATTGGTGCCGCCGAAGAGCGTAATGATCTTCAGCGTGTTACGCGGGCGGAAAACTAGCTCGGAGCCGGGTTTCAGCATTTTAGTGGCCGCTGCCAGGTGCATGATGCCTGTATCACCACTGACAAGGATATCAGCCTGATCCAGAAATGCCGCCGTTTCAAGCAGCCCGGCTCTGGGAGTGGCAGGCAGCAAAAAGACGCGCTTTTCAAAGCGAGGGGAAAGTGCTGAGTACAGGTTTTCCGAGGCCGCCGTATCGGTGTAGCTCGGTAAAATGCTTACGATCAGGTTGGGGCATTGCGCTAACGCTTCTGATAACGCCGCTGCCAGCAGATCCGTTGGGGGCCTTGTCACCGCGGATGCGCTGTCCGGCGCAACAAGTAGCAGGCAAGTCCCAGCCCCGTCTATCCTCGCCTGTTCTTTAAGCAGTGTAACGGCCTGCATGGCTTTACGTACCTGTCCGGGGTCAAGGTAGAGCAAAACCTCTTCCTCCTCGAGCCTGGCATCGGATACCTGCTTGCCAAAAGCGCGATTGACCATCTGCCTGGCCAATGTTCGTAAAGAAACGTCCGCCGGATGATGCCGTAGCAACAGGTTCTGCGCCAGCCTCAAAATATTGGGCAGCATGATATGCGAGTGCAGTCCGAGATAGAGGCCCGGCGCTACAATACTGGGGAAGACGCCTTTATAGTGCTGCTCGCGCAAAAAAAGAACCATCGAGGCTTTCTCGTTTTCCAGAAAAATTGTTTTAAGCCAGGATGATGGCTCAAGCGAGGGGAAAAAGGTGATACCGGTCGCGAAAATGTTTTTGATGCGCGGGTCGTAAGCAAATATTTCAGCCTGTAATGGGTTGCAGAGTATATCAATATTTCCGTAAGCCGCCGGATCATTTTGTATGATTTGATCGACCACGCTCAACCCTATCGCAACGGCATCGCCAATACCTTTATCTATCGTAATCAGGTAGCGCGAACCCTCCAATGCGCGCGCCCGACCCTCAATCTGAGGCGATAGCGCCTGGAAGGATTGTTTTTCAAGCATACTTCGTTCTGGGCATCCTAGACCATAGTTAATCTATGCAATAACAGACGTGCTTTCATCACTATTACGTAAGGCGCCAGGACGGCGTTGCATGGAGAGAGATGGGCCGATTGATCGGCCCGCGAATATGAACACCTTATCAAAATAAACTACCAGGATCGGCCCTGTCATTCTGAGCGCAGCGAAGAATCTGATTCGCCGGACGCCGGGATTCTTCGCTGCGCTCAGAATGACAGGGGTGGCTCTGCTCAGAATGACAGGGCCGATTTTGATTTTTACTATTCATTAAGGCGTGCTCATCATGTTTTAGCGGATTGTCGCAGAAATGCCCGCACCAGGCGAATCTCGTCGTAGGAATATTCCTCGCCCAGGGCATCTTTAATCGGGCGCAAGGTATCGCCACCAAGCTGGCGGATAGCACCGGCGATCACTTCAAAGCGGTCTGGTGGCACCAACCTATCAATATCGGTGATTTCACCGGTCTCGACAAATTCGGAAAGATAGCCGGTGATCGTCCCCTGCGTAAGATTGCGGGCGCGGGCGATTTCCTCAACGCTCATGCCCTGCCGGTACAGGTCGAGCGTCAGCCGGCGTGTTGGCGTATTGGCGTTGACGATTTGAGGGTATTCCCTTTTCTTAGCGGGAGCGGGCTGCGGCTCCTCATCCGGGTTCATCATGCTCAGGTTGTGCGCGAGGCAGTAGTCGCGAATTTCTGCCGTGAATAGCATGAAGTAGGCATCCAGCTTGTGACTGCCAACGCCCGGAATCTGGGCGAATTGCGAGCGACTCTGCGGTCGCTGCTCTGCCATAGCTCGTAGAGCGTTATCCGAGAAAACCATGTAGGGGGCGATGTCCTGTTCGTCCGCCAGGTGCTTGCGCAGGGTGCGCAGGCGCTGCAACAGGCCTTCTGTTTCCGATTCTGGCGCCGGAGAGGCACTCCCGGCCTTTTCCGGGCGCGTTTCCACGCTTTTTTTCTTCCGCGGCAGGCTGGGAATCTCGACGCCACGCTGCTTGCGCAAGACCTCCCATGAGAGCGGGTTGAGCCGCAGGATATGGTACTCGCCGACCTCATCCACCAGGCCTTGCTGTAACAGCGACCGCCCGATATGCGTCCATTCATCGCCGCTCAGATGCTTGCCGCTGCCATAGATGGGAAGCAGGTTATGATTATAGTCGCGAATCTTCTGCGTGTTCGCGCCCCGCAGCACGCTGATGACGTATTGCATGCCGAAACGCTGCTGTGTTTTAGCGACGCCGAACAGGAAAAGATAAGCGTCCCGAGTGCGGTCTTCCATGACTGCCTGGCGCTGGCAGTTATCGCAGTTATCGCACTGCCCCGGCGGCAATGTTTCCCCAAAGTAGGCCAGCAGGGCGCGGCGGCGGCAGCCCGTATCCTCACAGTAGGCAATCATCTGTTGCAATTGTTGTAGCGCGATGAACTGTTCCTGCTCATTGCTCTTCTGCGCAATGATATATTCTTGTCTCACGCGGTCGCCATAGTTAAAAAAGAGGATGCATTTCGCGGGCAAGCCATCACGTCCGGCCCGGCCTGACTCCTGGTAATATCCTTCCAGGTTGCGCGGCAGGTCGTAGTGAATGACGGCGCGCACATCCGGCTTGCTGATGCCCATGCCGAAGGCAATCGTGGCAACCAGCACCGGCACGTCATCACGTATGAAGCGATTCTGGTTTGCGGTGCGCTCCTCATTGCTCATGCCTGCATGGTATGGCAGCGCGTGAATACCATCGCTCCTGAGCATTTCGCTCAGAACATCGACGTTGCTGCGGGTGGCACAATAGATAATGACCGGGTCGTTGGGCTGCTCGCGCAATAATTGCAACAGCTCTTTATAGGAACTCTTATCCTTTTTGCGCACCTCGTAGGAGAGATTCGGGCGGTTGAAGCTGGCAATGTGAATGTAGGGATCGCGCAGGCGCAATTGCGTGATAATATCCTCGCGCACGCGTTCGGTTGCCGTCGCGGTGAGGGCCAGCATCGGCACGTCCGGGTAGCGGCGGCGCAATTGCCCCAGCTGCCGGTACTCTGGACGAAAATCATGGCCCCATTCGCTGACGCAGTGCGCCTCATCGACCGCCAGCAACGAGATGCCCATACGTTCCTCGATGGCGTCGAGCTGCGATAAGAAACTATCGCTCAATAGTCGCTCAGGCGCGACATACAGCAGCTTAAGCTCGCCATTCAACGCCTGGCGCTCCCGCTGCAAACGTTCTGCCGTGCCCAGCGAACTATTTATAAAAGTGGCGGCGATGCCATTAGCCTGCAGGCGATCAACCTGGTCATGCATCAACGCGATCAGGGGCGAAATAACGATAGTCAGGCCCGGCATCAGCAAGGCAGGAAGCTGGTAGGTGAGCGATTTACCGCCTCCTGTGGGCATCAGGACAAAAGCATCATGCTGCGCTAAAACCTGTTCGACAATTTCCCGCTGCCCAGGCCAGAATGTATCGTGGCCAAAGTTGTACTTGAGAACTGCTTCGATCTGCTCCAAAGCTGCGAGATTCCTCTCCACATATTTGCATTGATGATACCACAAAGTTTTGCCAGAGCAAGAGAGGAAACCAACGTTACATAACTCGCCCGCTATACGTAGTTACAATGAGAAAAGTTGCTTTTAGCTCGACTATTAGAATATGTATACCCTTAATGGTAGATATCTAGACAAATCAGTCGCTCCTTCGTTAGAATGCTAAAGAGTTTTTTCTTACGTGCGTTCAACGGTAGGGAGAGCACGCGAGACATGGCACGATTACTGGCATTGGATGTCGGCGAGGCCCGGATCGGCGTGGCGATCAGCGATGCTACGGAATTTCTGGCTTCTCCTTATACGACATTGCATGTTTCTCGGAATGAGTCTCAAACCTGGGAGGCCATCCGGCAGATTATCAGCGAGACGGATGCCGGGAGTCTCGTCGTTGGATTACCTGTGAGCCTGGATGGGCAGCTTCACGAGCAGGCAAGGCGCGTGCAGGCCTTTGTTGAGCGTTTAAAAGAGCATATCTCCATCCCAATCACGTTTTGGGATGAACGTTTTTCGACGGTCGAAGTTGAACGCTTGCTTGCCGAACGCGGCCAGGTTGAAACGGGGAGACGTTCTGAACGGGGCCGGGGACGCAGGCAGGGCTATGGTGGAAGCAGAAAAAGAAAACGTAGCAACGCGGGGGTAGATGCCCTGGCAGCGACTCTCATTTTACAAGAGTACCTGGATCACCGGTCAAAGAAGACAGAGGATGAATCATTATGAAAAAACGCGGATCACGAGGGGCCATCATTGCCGTCCTGTTAGTTGGTATACTCATTTTTGCCGGTGTCTACTTCGCATGGACCACCGTGACCGACGTTTTCCAACCGGTTGATTCCGGTCCCGGTAAAACGATTCCGCTTGTCATTCAAAGTGGTGAAAGCACCAGCCAGATAGCCGACCAGTTGCAAGCCGAGGGGCTTATCCGTAACGCGCTGGCATTTCGTCTCTGGGCGCGTATCAAGGGCCTGGATACACACCTGCAGGCGGGGGCCTACAACCTCAATACCAACATGACGATTGACGCCATTATTAACCAGCTTTTACAGGCCCAGCCCGATGAACTGGTGGTGGCAGTTCCACCAGGATTGCGTATAGAGCAGATAGCACAGCGGGTGGCAGACGCTGGACTTCCGAATTTCAAGATACAGGACTTCCTGAAATATACTGAGCATCCCAACCAGTTCCCCGATGCATCCAGGTACCCCATCCTGGGATGCACGCTCGACACGACCACGCATACGCAATACAGTATGGAAGGCTTGCTCTTCCCTGACACTTACCTGGTACCGGTAAGTGGCACAGCACGGGACGTGGTGAATATCATGCTGAAGGAATTCAACGACAAAGTGAGTCAAAATCATCTCGACACGCTTGCCCAGCAACACCTTCCCATCGCTCCTGACTCGTCGAAGCGCAACTGCTCATCGAAAGAGTACCAGTTATACCAGGGGGTCATCCTGGCCTCGATTGTCGAACACGAGGTGAATTCCGTTAGTAACATGCCAGGTGTGGCCAGCGTCTACTGGAACCGGGTCTATATTGCCGGAAATGAAACCGCGAATTTCCTCGGAGCCGACCCGACGGTACAATACGCGCGTGATACGCAAAATCCACCAAAGGACGGGAAATACTGGACGCCGCTAAACGATGCTGGCAAGAATATTGCCCCGGATAGCCCATGGAATACCTACACCCATAAGTACTGGCCACCGACTCCGATCGGCAGCCCGCAGCTGGCAAGCCTGCTGGCAGCCATCAATCCGCCCAAAAGCGATAACCTGTACTTCCTGGTCACAAAAGACGGACATCTTGTTTATGCGAAGACATATCAAGAGTTTCTACAAGACGAACAGAAATATCCGACCCAATAAGTAACATTTGGAGTATCTCATCCATGACGCTAAATATCTGGCAGACCATCTTCCTGGCGCTACTCCAGGGAGTGACAGAACTTTTTCCGATTAGCAGCCTGGGTCATACTGTTATTCTGCCCGGTCTATTCGGTTGGGCCAACATCGAAACAAATACGGCCTGTGGAGGACAGAGCTGCTTTTTACCCATTGTAGTCGCGTTGCACCTTGGTACCACAATCGCCCTGGTGGCCTATTTCTGGCGCGACTGGCTCCAGGTCATTCTGACCCTCATCAACAGTGTCAAGCGCGGAGAAGTGAAAACCGGCACAGAAGAATGGGTCAGCTGGCTGGTTATTATCGGAACCATTCCGGCAGGCCTGATCGGGATTTTCTTGCAGGACCCCTTGAAGCAACTCTTTGCCTCTCCGGTGATTGCCGCCGCTTTTCTGGTTGTCAACGGTTCCATCCTCTTTGCCGCCGAACGTTTGCGCCAGCGCTCAGAAGTCAACGGTAAATTTCTTACGCCCAAAGAGCGTGAGGCGCAGTATCGCCCGCTTTCTTCGCTGACCTGGAAGGATGCTGTTATTGTAGGTCTTGCGCAATCGCTGGCGCTTATACCGGGAATCTCACGCTCCGGGTCGAGCATGGTAGCGGGACTTGGCGTCAGGCTCAACCACGAGGACGCGGCCCGGTTTTCTTTCCTGCTCGGCGCTCCCATCATTGGCGCGGCTGCCTTGCTCGAAGTACCCCAGCTTTTCGGTCAATCCGCGTCTACATGGATACTGGTAGGGATTGGCATGGTTCTATCCGGGGTAGCTGCCTACTTGAGTACCAAATTCCTGATGAAGTACTTCGAGACCGGGCGGCTCAATCCTTTCGCCTACTACTGCTGGGGAGCTGGCATCGTCTCGCTTATCCTGCTGGTCTTCGTACTGCATAGAGCGAGTTAGCGGTAGAAATACCCAAAATGGCTACCGGGTATTCTATTGTGCAGCTAACATCGCTTTACACGTTTGTTACAATAGTAGCGTCCTGGAAGGGCCAGGACAGAAAATAAAAAAACTAGAAGAGGTAGGTATCCAATACTATGAAGAATCCGGTCCTTTTTTATGGTGTTATTGCTTTAGGCGTTATTGCACTGGTGATTGGCATCCTATTTGAAGCTGGTATGTTTGGCGCGCATCCGGCGCGCGGCATTGCCGGCATTGTTGTAGGCGCAATTCTTCTTATCGCAGGCGTCGTAGGTATATTCATGTCCCGCACTCCTACTGTGGCGACAAAGTAATTCTTCTGGATGAACGAAAAACGACCTCAATCGCCGCGGCGATTGAGGTCGTTTTTCGTTCATCCGTATAGGCTACATCAGCTATCTTGATTTGAAAAGTTCAACTTCTTTGCTATAATGTGCCTGTCCTGCAAGGGATAAAACAAAAATCAACGCTATAAAGAGTAAGTCAGGGCGACTGTAAGGATTCGCCTAAACGCACGGGAGGAATTTGAATTTTTATGAGCAAAACCACGCTATTCTATGGCTCGATAGTAATCGCTATTATTGCGCTTGCCCTCGCCATCTACTACATTGTTCCCGGAGTCTATCACCCTTTCACATTCAGCGGTACGCCCACAGATAGCCACAAGACGCATGCAATTGGGTTTGCCATCATCTGCGTGCTGCTGATCATCGTAGCGCTGGTCAATCGACCGAAATCCAATACGTATTAGAAGAAATCCGTAAAGGCTGGCAATGGTTTGATAAAATTCGGGCGGCGGGCCGACGATGAATATTACCAAACAAAATCGGCCCTGTCATTCTGAGCGATGAATGTTACCAACCAAAGTCGGCCCTGTCATTCTGAGCGCAGCGAAGAATCTCGGTCTCTCCGGGCGCAGATTCTTCGCTGCGCTCAGAATGACATGCTGGGCTGCTCTGTTTCCTGGTTGACCGATGTTGGTTGTGAAACTCCATCCACGGCGATGAACACGATCAATCGGCCCCCTACGATCTATCCCAATACCTCTCCCACGATCTGCGGATAGCCGCGGAGAAATTCTTCCGCGCTCATGGCTCTCTTGCCCTCGGGTTGGAGACGCTCTACTTCGAGAAAGCCTGAACCGGTAACGATAGCAAGCACCTCGTGCCCGGCTTCTTTACGCGAGGTGACGGTACCCGGTGCCACCTCTTCGCCCGGCTCGAGTGCCTGGGCACGCGCCGTAATGATTTTCAAGAGCCTGCCTCGCCAGTGGGTGTAGGAGCCGGGCCAGGGATTGTAGGCACGCACTTCTCGCGCCAGCACCGCGGCGGGCCGCTCCCATGCTATTTCGCCATCCTCTTTGCGCAGCATATGCGTATGCGATGCCTTCTGCTCGTCCTGTGGCTGCGGCGCAATCTTTCCCTGTATCCATAAAGGTATAGCTTCGAGCAGCGCCCCGGCCCCCAATCTGGATAATTTATCCGCCAGGCTACCGGTCGTCTCATCCTCGGCTATAGGAATAGAGCGGGCGAGCAGGATAGGGCCGGTATCGACGCCCGCGTCGATCAGCATGATCGTTACACCGGTTTCCGCGTCGCCCTGCAGGATCGCTTCAGAGATGGGAGAGACGCCACGATATTTGGGCAATAGGGAGGCGTGAATGTTCAACGTGCCATACTTCGGTTGATCCAGCACGGCCTGCGGTAGAATCTGGCCGAACGCGGCAACAATATACAGGTCTGCCTTATACGCGGCCAGCTTTGCTATATTCTCCGGTTTCTTCAATGATCCCGGCTGCCATACAGGAATACCATGCGCTATGGCGGCTTGCTTGACCGGCGAATAAACGATTGCTTTGCCGCGACCGGCAGGTTTATCAGTGCGCGTAATGACGGTGACGATTTCGTAGCCCCCCGGAAGCACCTTTCCCGGCGCCGCGTGTTCGATCAGAGCCTCCAAGGGAGGTACGGCAAATTCGGGTGTTCCCATGTAAATGATACGCAACATAAAACGATCCTTCGCTTAATGGATTTCGCGGTTTGATAAAGCGCAATATCTCCTATATTAGCATAATCAGGCTACTACCGAATAATGAACAGAGCCATAGTGCTATACTGCATGCAATAGCTTTGGGGGAAGAACTGCAGATACATGCATAAAGAGAAAAGGGGAAAGAAGATCTTGCAGCCGTATCACTACTCAAGGATGAGTATCCACACAACAACACCTCCTGCCACCGATCCTCCACACATATTGCAGCGGGCCGACGAGGTTCGCACGGTTCTGCGTATGCTCAGAGAGCGTGGAACCAGCGTCACAATCCTTACAGGCGATCCCGGCGCGGGCAAATCAGTGCTGGCAGCGCTCGTCTACCGTTCACTGGAGGCCGGGGCACAGGCAGAGCCATCTCCTTTACAGCACTTTGTCTGGTTACGTATTGGACCCAATGCCACATTGCCGGACATTATCGCAGCTATCCTGGATCGGCTCGATACCATATTTGATGGCGCAACACACGCGGGAATGAATGAGAATGGGAAAGTAGATGCACGGATGCCAGGTGGAGCAAGCGCTGCTGAGCGGCAAATTGGAATGCTTATGGAGAGGCTGCGTCACTCGAGCGAGGGCGTTCTTATCGTGCTGGATCAATTCGACGACTTGCTTGACGCGGGCCACTTCCAGGAACCGGTGGGACGCGGCGCCGTCTCGCATTTCCTGCGGGCGCTGCGGGAAGACCTGGGAGCCAGCCGCTTTCTTTTGACGAGCCATCATTCACCCTACGGTTCAACGAATGGCGAGTCCGCGCGGGTACGTTCGTATCTCGTCTCAAGAGTAAGCATTCCAGAGGGCGTAGCGCTGCTTCAACAGCGGGGAGTTGTGGGAACGCACCAGCAGTTATCGCTCGTCTGGCAGCGCTGCGCCGGGCATGTCTATGCCCTGGTACTGTTCAGCACGCTCTCTACCCTGAGTGGTTTTGCCCTGAGCTACCTGCTCGACTCGCCCGATTATGCCCAGATGTGGCGCGGAGAGGTCACGCTCAACCTGCTTGCTGCCGCGGCATATTTTCTCAATCCGGTCCAACGCGGGCTCTTGCGCACGCTCTGCCTGTTCACCGAACCGGTCGCAATAGATGGCATCCTGGCAGCTATGATGGGGGAAAATAGCGCGATACATGAGAATAATACAGGCAAGAATGTTTTCGCGCAAGAACTGGCAGCGCTGGAGAACCTTGGGCTGGTTCAACAGCTCCCAATTGAAAGCGGCCTGCTGGGAAATGGTCAATCTAGTCGTTATATCTTGCACGTGCTTGTGCGGCAATTCATGATGGCTCATTACCTCGATGATAATACAGAGCGTCGTAGCGGGAATAGTACGACAGCGCTCGGAGTTGCGATACTGCCAGATTTGACGCCAAACAATCCGCAGGCGCTGGAAGTTGCCCTGGCGGCCGGCCACATACGCGTAGCCGCTTCTTACGCCAGACGCGCGCGAAGTCTCTGCCCACCGCGCGCGTCAAGGAGCGGCTTTCAGGACATTGAACCGTTGTTGGCCCGGATTGTCCACTTATGCCTGGGCTGGCGCTGGCAGGAGGCCTATGAGTGCATGCAGGCGGAGGGGTTGCACGAATGCCTGCTGCAATGGGGTGCGTGGAATACATTGATTCGTTTGTATACGGCAATGGTACCGCCCTATGGCATCCTGACTCGTCGTGACGAGGGGCAGGTACGGAGCCACCTGGGATTCCTCTATGGACGCGTGGGCGACTATCCACAGAGCCAGGCTTATTATGAGCAGGCCCTGGCAATTCAGCGCGAGGTGAGTGATCGCCACGGAGAGGCTGTGACGCTGGCAAATCAAGGCGAAATCTTCCGCGAACAGGGAGAAGCGCAGCTGGCACGAGCTAACTTCGAGCAGGCGCTTACACTGAACGAACAGGAAGATGATCCGCACCTGAAAAGCGTTTTATTACATAACCTGGGACTGCTGGCGCAGCACGAAAAAGATTATGCGCGGGCATTCCAGCATTATGTGGATGCATTGAAGCTGGCCCATAGCTCGCAAGAACAATTTCACCAGGGGACGATCCTTACCAATATGGGGATGCTGCTTTACGAGCAGGGCCGTGTCACCGAGGCTCTGAAGTTGCTATCCAGGGCATTACGCCTGCGCCTATCCTTACAGGACCCCGGCGCGGGGTCCGTCATGCTTTTTCTTAACACACTTGAGCAAAAGATGGGTACAGAAGCTTTCGCGCGCCTGAGCCAGGGATAAAGCCAACAGCACGGATTCTTCGCTGCACTCAGAATGACAGAGCGGCACGGATTCTTCGCTGCACTCAGAATGACATGTCGAGGGCATGCCCTCGACATGTCATTCTGAGTGCAGCGAAGAATCCTACGTTCCTGAGACCACGTGGGCTTCCCTTATCCTGGGAACGTATGGGTAATCACCAAGAGATCAGGCCTGCCAAGGCTTGCCTGTATATGATATGCTTTTGAATATCAGATTCTGCAATTCAGAACTTTCAGGGGCGCGATCAAGCTAGTCCCCTACGGCATAGAAAGAGAGCTTTTCTTATGTCCACTACCACTCGCCGCCCTCGCAAACCCCAGGCAGATGAAGGGACAATCGCTTCCACGGCCGGTAGCACGCTACAGGGCTGGTTACTCATCCTGCTGGTCTTTGTGGCGGGCGCGTGTTCGCTGGCCGTGGAACTGTCAGCATCGCGTTTACTGGCGCCTTATTTTGGCACCTCGCTCTTCGTGTGGGCTAATCTCATCGGCCTCATTTTGCTCTATCTCACCATCGGCTACTATCTTGGTGGTCGCCTTGCCGACCGCTATCCACGACCGGCCACGCTCTATTCGCTGACAATTATTGCCTCGTTCCTGATCGGACTGATCCCGTTCATCTCGCGTCCCATCCTGCTATGGTCGCAGAGTTCTTTTGCAACTTATTCGATAGGCGTCTTCTATGGCTCGCTGGTCGCTGTGATTCTGCTGTTTGCCATTCCGATGATCCTGCTGGGCTGCGTCTCGCCTTTCGCGATTCGTTTGCGCATCGAACAGTTAGGCAAGTCGGGGCGCACCGCCGGGCAACTCTATGCCATTTCTACCGCGGGCAGCATCCTGGGTACTTTTCTGCCCGTCTTGTGGCTGATACCCACGATTGGCACTTATCGCACCTTCTTCACCTTCGCCGTTTCTCTGCTGCTCGTCTCGATTCTGGCCCTGGTGGTCACGCGGCTCAGGACGCCGCGTCCAGGTTCGAGAAAAGGGCGCATAGACAAAAGTTTGCTCTCGATCTTACTCCTGATCCCGATGACGCTCTCGATTTTAGCCATACGCGGGCCGATCAAGCCTGCCGATGGCAGCAACGGCGGGGGTGTACTGATCACGGAAAGAGAATCGGCTTACAACTATATCCAGGTCGTGCAGGTGGGCGAGGAGACGCAGCTGGTTTTGAACGAGGGCGTCGGCATCCATTCGATCTATAACCCTTATCAAGTTCTGACGGAAGGCCCCTGGGATTACTTCATGATGGCCCCGTTTTTCAACAATCCACCCTATACCTGGCAGCAAGTGAAAAAGGTCTGCATTATCGGACTGGGCGCGGGCACCGCTGTACGTGAATTTACCGCCGCTTATGGGCCGATTCCTATTGATGGCGTTGAGATTGATCCAACCATCGTCAGCCTGGGGCGGCAATATTTTGATATGAACGAGAAGAATCTGAATGTGATCGTACAGGATGGGCGCTATTACCTGCAAACGACCGCGAAAAAGTATGATGTGATCGCTATCGATGCCTACCAGCAGCCCTACGTGCCATTCCAGTTGACAACGAAGGAGTTTTTCCAGACGGTGCGCGATCACCTCACACCTACGGGCACGACGGTCATCAATGCCGGGCGCACAAACAAAGATTTTCGCCTGGTAGAGGCGCTGGCACAAACCATGCGCTCCGTCTTCCCGAATGTCTATATCATCGACACGCAGCGTTTCGAGAACAGCCTCATCATTGGTACGAACGCGCATACCGCGCTCTCTAATTTTGCGACCAACATGAAGGGCCTGGACAATCCTATCCTGGAAGACGTGGCAAGTGCAGCTATCGCCACCGGAAACATACGAGAAGAGCATTACAGCACAGTCTGGTTTACCGATGACCGCGCGCCCGTCGAGCAATTGATCGACTCGATCATTTTCGATGCCGTAACAAATCCTAACGATAAATAAAAATGTAGCGTGGTGGAGGCGCACCTTCAGGGTCGCCCGCGCCGTCTATTTACTGAAGGAGGTTTTATGAAGCCGATTGATTTGAGTAACATGCAGGTGATTGACCTGTCGCAGAACTGGGATGTCAATACGCCCTCGTTCGCGACCTATGAGGGGCCTACGGTCAAGTGGATTAAACGGCCCGCTTTTGAAAAGGTGGGCGGACAATTTATTTCTTCCACGCTGCACGTGGGCACGCACCTGGATGCTCCGCTGCACTTTATTACCAATGGGCAGGATATCGGGAGCATTCCGTTGAGCAAGCTGGTGGGGCCGGGAGTGGTGGTGGACCTGGAGGCGATGGGCCTGGGCGACTTTGATATTTATACGTCCGAACACTTCGAGGAATGGGAACGCAAGACGGGACTGCGCATTGAGCCGGGCGATATTGTGGTGGTGCATACTGGCTACCACAAATATTATCAGAGCAACTGGTACGGCGAGTGCGAGCCAAACGAGATTCGCTATTTCAATATGCATCCCGGCCCAACACGCGAGTTCGTGGATTGGACCTTGAAACGCCAGATCTCCTGGTTTGCCATCGACGCCAGTTCGATGGATCATCCCATGAACACCGTTTTGCGCACGGTACGCGCGGACCTGGCGGCCAAGTGCGCCAAAAAGCATGGGAAGCCTTTGGAAGAAATCTGGCCCGATGATGACCTGCAGTTGATGCATTACCAGTTGTTCCCTCATGGCGTCTTCCACGTGGAAAATGCCGGTGGTATGATTGATGAAGTACTGGATCAGCGCCTGTGGATTGGCTGCTTCCCCTGGAAGTTCAATATGGGCGAGGCAGCGTTTTGTCGCCTGGTTGCGTTCGTAGCCAAAGAGTAAATACGTTCTCATTCTGCCCCTGGAACATCCGATGGATGATACAGAACAAGAACAATTTGACAATGACGATGTCGAGATAACGGACCTGCCAGAAGAGGCTGGCGGCAGCCATAGACCAGGCTACAGGCGAGTGAGGGCGGGGGCGGAGCAAGCACCGCCCCTACTAAGGGGGCTATTCCATCCACCTCTCTCGCCACGACAACGTTTTTTGCAATTAGCGACGATGAGTGTTAGCCTGGCTCTGATTGCGTTGATCATTCTGGCAGGCTCCGCCAGCACTCGAAATGCATTACTTACCGGCATCTTCGGGCGGCAGCCAACTCCCACGCCGACACTATTTCCCGGCACCAACCTTTTTTACATCCAGGGAACCCCTTCCTGGGGAAGAGCGATACTGGATGGTCATACACTCGCCCGTTTACCAGTTGTGGGCAAAGATCAACCTTTACAGCTATCAAGGGGCCGGCATGTGTTGCAATGGCGCGCGGCCCCATTCCTGTTGCAAACCTGTATCGTAGCCATACCCCCAACGGCAGGATCAAATAATTGCGAGCAGGATGAAGCCGTGCAGCTGAAATCCGGCTTCTTTGCCGCGATTATACGCTTCTCTGAAACCCTGGATTCGCTTCCACCAGATCAATTTGTAGCCCTGGCAAATGCCGCTCAGTCGGCTGTTAATGGCTTACAATCGACCACTATGGTTGAACCGGGCGAGCAATATATCGATACACTATCAGATTCTGACATGGCTACTGCCAGCGAGCCAATGCACGCGACGCTCAATTTTCAGCTGGATATCGCCTCTGCATCCAATGCGCCATGTGTGAGCAGCCTGGCGCGGTCTGTTATTCTGTCATGCCAGGATTGCAGGGAATTCTGTACTGCCCCTGACCAGGCCTTTCCGGCCACACCCATCAATCAACCATGGAACGTCCTGGCTTTGATAGCGGCTACCTGGAAATTTATGACACTGGATGGTCACATTGTTGAGCAAAATCAGCCAGATACTTCAGATGAACATCTCATTGAGCTACAGATCACGTGGGATGGTACGTACTGGCATGTCAAAGCACCTATCAGTACCCTCGAAAGCTCTACCACCGATAACCCTATCTGCGAGTCAGCACAGGAAGAGATTGGCATGAACGGCTACTTTGGTCAGACCGGAGGGAATGTGGAAGAGGCGGTTGTATGGCAACAATTTGCCTCAGAAAGCAAGCTTGCGGATGGTTGCCTCGCCGTAGGTATTCCCCAGCAGAATTCTCCTGAGCAACCACGCCTTCCGACCGCTTATCTGTTGTATCGTTTTGGCGTGGTCGTGGCTGGAAATCAGGCGGCTTATAACTACTGGGCTTCCCAGCCTTTAGCCGATTCATATGAGCGCCATTTAGTTCAACAAATCATCACTCAAATTTCACGGGCGTAAGGACGTTGTAAAGCAGTGACAGGGCAAAAATTGTTTGAGGGAGCGTCCCATGAATAACAGAGACCGGGAACAATTTTACGAGGATGATGTCGAGATTATCGATATACCGGAAGAGGAAATCATTCGCCCGCGGCCTGGATGGTTGCAACGCCGTGGTGAAGCCTCGCTCATGCACCTGCGGCAGCTTTCACCGCGCCGGCGCAACCTGTACCTTGCCGCGACGTTGGGGATCATAGCGCTGGTCATCGTCGTCATTATCGGAAGCTCGCCTGCCACCCGCAATTCATTGCAAACCGGAATCTTCGGCCAGGTACCTACACCTACCCCCACGCTGGCGCCGGGCATCGATCTTTTCTACATCGAAGGAATCCCTTCCTGGAGCCAGGTTTCTATTGATAACCACCCCGTTGCCCATCTCCCTGCAATTGGAGAAACACCGATTCGCATACCTCGCGGGCAGCACGTGATCATCTGGGACGCCTATCCTTTCGACGAGCAAAGCTGTACCATATCTGTGCCCCCCGTGTTTGCCACCGATACCTGTCGTGTCAATCAAGCAGTACATCTCGATTCTGGCCTGAGCGCGTGGGTGATTTCATTCGATGTCTCACTTGCCATGCTTCCTGATAACCAGCAAACTGCTTTGATTCAAGCGACACAGGCGGCCCTGGATAAGCTGCAATCCACCACCACCATACGGTCTGGAGAGCAGTATGCAATGAATGTCCTGACCGGGGGAGATTTGCAAGAAATGGTCACCAGTGTAACCGCGACGCAGCCCTTGCAGGCTACACTGAGCTTCCACCTGGATGCCGGCCCCAACTCGCAACAGACTTGCGCGACTCAGGTCATCTTACAGGATTGCCAGTCCTGTCACCTGTTTTGTCCTATCCCACTTTCTGCTTCTAAGGTCGCAACGGACGCGCGACAATGGAATGTTCTCGCCTTGATCTACTCCACCTGGACGTATGCAACAATCGATGGGCGCATCATCGCGCGCGACCAATCCAACAGCGCGGACCACCTGCTTGAACTCAGCATTACATGGAATGGTAAAAACCCGCATGTTGGCATCGTGTTTAGCAAGCAGATAACTTCTCGGGGCGATCTTGCCTGCCTCTCAGCTGAGGAAGAGATTGGCTCGACCGGAGAGTATAGCGTTACCAGCGATGAAACCGGCGTAAACTGGCAATTTAGCACCGGATCAGACCTTTCCGCCGGGTGTCTCGCCATTGGCACGCCATTGAATGGTTCGACCACACCTGCTGCATCCAATGCCTATTTGCTAGACCGCTTCGGAGTCATACTGGCCGCCAACTTTGCCGCTCACCAGTACTGGCGGCAATTGCCGGTGGCAGATACTTACGAACTGGAACTGGCGCAACAACTGGCCGTTCAGCCCCCATCACAGTGATAGAGGCCCCTACGGGTTCGTTTGCGGCCTCTGCTCGCCGGATACTGGCACGAGCAGCCTTCGAAACACGAAGAAACCCGCGTAGAACATCACTACCCACAAAACAAAATCCAGCGGACCGGCCAGGGGACTATCCCACGTAATAAAGCTGGAATGTGTAACCAGCGCATCCAGCAGATCACGCACAAAGCCGAACAGCGGTATGCCAATAATGAGCAGCCAGGCGAACCAGCGCGCTCGCGTGTTCCAGAAGCGCCAGATCAGCAGATAACCGACTCCACCGAAGATCAAAATTGATGTAACATAAAGGGGCAGGGGCAGATGCAAAAGCAGACCGCTGGCGGTATAATGCCACCAGGAGGCATAGTAGGCGATGAGATCGACAACCAGATTGATTATACCCATCACCAGCCCTCCCGCGAGTGTGGCAACGATCACTTCCTTTGGTGGCTGCATGAAGAGCAGAAACCCCAGGTATACAAAGACAACAAAAGGTATGACATGAATAGCGTACAATTGCATGTCCATCGGGATTGGCCTCTTTCATCTATTTACGCTTATCGCGATTTCAATCAATCTACAGGAGGGGAGGATTGGGGACACCCCAAATCCCGTCAGGGGAGAACCCCTGCACCCCCTCGCGTCATTTTCTGAGAAAGGAATCTTCCTATGAATATTCTACCGCTTCGAGTGGCACTTGCTCAAATCAATGTGACCGTGGGTGACCTGGAGGGCAATGTGCAAAGCATGCTTGACTCTATGCGGCAGGCGCACGCTGCCGGGGCGCATATCGTGTGCTTCCCGGAACTGGCGCTGACGGGTTATCCGCCCGAAGACCTGCTGCTCAAGCCGGGATTTGTGGACGACAATCTGCGCAAGCTGGACGAACTCATTCAGGCGAGTCGCGACCTGCCCGGATTGACCGCGGTGATCGGCTTTGTCGACCGCGACCACGATATTTATAACGCAGCGGCGGTTATTCACGAGGGAGAACTTTGCGGCGTCTATCATAAACACTACCTGCCCAACTATGGCGTGTTCGACGAGAATCGCTATTTCGCGGCGGGCAGGAAAGCGCCTATCTTTCTTATCAATGGTGTGCATGTCGGAATCAATATTTGCGAAGATGTCTGGTATCCTACCGGCCCCATGACCTTGCAGGCATATGCCGGGGCCGAGGTCATTATCAATATCAACGGCTCACCCTATTATGCCGGCAAGGGCATTTTCCGCCAGGAGATGCTGGCAACCCGCGCCGCCGATAACGGCGTGATTGTGGTCTATCTGAACATGGTAGGCGGCCAGGACGAACTGGTATTTGATGGCGGCAGCATGGTCTTCAACGAACAGGGGGCGCTCATCGCCCGCGCTAAAGAGTTCGAAGAAGATATGCTGTTTGTTGACCTCGACACGGCCTCCGTTTTCCGCTCAAGACTACATGATCCGCGTCGTCGCCAGGAACGCCTGGCAGCCAATCCACACGAGGTGCCAATAATTCCTGTAAATGAAAAAAACGCGCCGGCAACACAAAACGGCGCTGTTGTCCTGGATAGTCCACAGCGTATGGAGCCGAAGATGGGTCGCCTGCAGGAAATCTATTCCGCCCTGGTGCTGGGGACAGGCGATTACGTGCGCAAAACCGGCTTCAAACAGGTAATTATCGGCCTCTCGGGAGGCATCGATTCCTCGCTGACGGCAGTGATTGCCGTTGACGCGTTGGGCGCCGAAAACGTCCTTGGCGTCTCCATGCCCTCCGGCTTCTCATCTGAGGGCAGCAAGACAGACGCGCAGCAACTGGCCGAAAATCTCGGCATCCAGATGCTGACCATCCCAATCGAAGAGACTTTCCGCGCGTCCTTGAAGATGCTGCGGCCAGCACTAGGCGAGGGCGACCTGGGACTGGCCGGAGAGAACCTGCAGGCGCGTATTCGCGGCAACATCCTGATGGCCATTTCTAACAAGCTGGGGCCGCTGGTGCTGACGACCGGCAACAAATCCGAAATGGCCGTTGGATATAGCACGCTGTACGGCGACATGGCCGGGGGCTTCGCCGTCCTCAAAGATGTGCTCAAGACGCTGGTGTACGAACTCTCCATCTATCGCAATAGCATCGGAGATACGCCTGTTATTCCGCAAACGGTTATCGAAAAACCGCCCTCCGCCGAACTGCGCCCGGGGCAGAAGGATGTCGATAGCCTGCCGCCCTACGACGTACTTGATCCCATTCTCAAGGCCTATGCCGAGGATGACCGCAGCTTCGAGGAGATGCTGGCGATGGGCTTTGACCGCAAGACGGTTGAGCGTGTGATGCGCATGGTGGATTTGAGCGAGTACAAACGCCGCCAGGCCCCTCCAGGAGTGAAGATCACTACACGTGCCTTTGGACGAGACAGGCGCCTGCCCATAACGAATAAGTACCGGGAAATCTCTTGAAAATTATGTAACCTAATATGTAACCATACGCCGGCTTTTACTAGAATAGTAGCAGGTTAGACTGTATTGGCCCGAAAAATGCAATCCAACCTGCTATGCCAGGCGTATTACCTGATGACGAACAACGAAGAACGATTACTGCTACAGTTCTTATACAGCCTATGATCTCCTTCTTCTTGTGCGTCCACTTCCTCTGATTTTATCTATCCTGGAAGTGTAAAAAAGAAGGCAGTATGACATCGTGTTGTACTGTCGTCAGGTTCATTTTATCTGTAGAAAGGAAAATCTGTTTCAATGGAGAAATCAAACGAAGGCATTACCCCGTTCTCTAGCCTGAAATCGCGCCGCACGGTTCTCAAGAGCGCGCTCACCGGTGCGGCAGGAGCAACCGGCCTGGCAGTTGGAGGTGTCCTGCTGGCGCGCAATGGTACGGCCGCACACGCAGCACCGGCGGTAAAATCATCGACTTGCCCGGTCGATAGTATTGCCACCATTCTGAGCGTTGCGGCAACGGCGGAGCAACTGGCGGTGACATTCTACGCCAATGGCATCGCTAACGCCGATACGCTTGGCATCAGCGGGTCAAACTTTGAATATCTGGAGGGAGCGATTGTGGAAGAGCAACTTCACCGCGACCTGCTGGTCAAAGCCGGTGGCTCCCCGTTGACAGGCACCTTCAGCTTCCCGAATGGGATGGGTACGTTCCAGAACCTGGACAAGTTTATTGCGACTCTCGACATGCTCGAAACGGCTTTCGAATCGGCCTATATCGCGGCCATTCGCGAGTTCGCGGATATGAACCGCTCGGACCTGGCGGAACTGGCAGCCCAGATTTGCACCATCGAGGCCGAACACCGCGCAATCGGTCGTTCCATCAATCCTGCCATAGAGCTTCCCAATAACTGGGCATTCACTCCCGTCTATGTGAAATCGGTAAGCGATGCCGTCAACGTACTGAAACAAGAAGGATTCCTCAGCCCCAAGAAAAACAACTCGTATAAGTACGAACGCACGCAGGTGAAGGAACCGGATGTGATTCATCGAATGCCATACGTGGTTCCCTGCTCGTAAGCAGTCTCTCTGCGTAGCACAAAAAATCCTTCATCCTGGGCAGGATGAAGGTTTTTTGTGCCAGTTTTCTTACTCCATCACATCACGCCGCCATGTCAGCACAATGGCAATTGCGGCGAAGATCACTCCATAGACGATTGCCACAAACACGGTATGCGTCCCATCGACGAGGATACCGTGCGCCTGTCCAGACTGGTCAACGAAGTAGAGCGGTGTCGCTCCTATAGATTGAAGTTTGGCATTGATCGCGGTAGGCATTATATTCAGGTTTGGCCCCAGGAAGTAGGCCGTGGCGCTCAACCAGAAATCGCTGTGGGTTACGCGATAGGCCAGCGTCATGATAACCGTCCCGATGTTGTCGATGGGGAAGAAAACCAGCGCCGCGCTCAGCCCGAAGGACAGCGAACGCCCCACGACCGACGCGGCAATCGCCAGCAGGATGGTGACGGCCATGTTCAGCAGGATCGTCAGGACATAGGTCCAGGCATCCGACCAGAACTGCCCATTGAGGGCGCTGTAAGCGTTCAGATTCCCGGTCACGCCGGCCACCAGGATTAGCGACATCAGGTAATTGAGCGCCAGGCCGATTACCAGCAAGCCCAGGGCGACGATTGCCACCGTCAGCATCTTGGAGAAGAGCAGTTGCAGGCGACCCACGCCGCGCGATAAGAGGACGCGAATCGTTCCTAACTGGTATTCCAGGCCAACTATACGCGCCCCCAGTATCAGCAGGTAGATGCCACTGAAGACGCGCACGATGGAGAGTCCAATCGACAGCACGTCATAGAAGTAATGCAATGGCTGAGTTTGAATATCGGTCTTCACATTGGGAGCGGTAAACTCGATGATGTAGGGCAAAATGATCACGCCCAGGTAGAGCACCAGGAGGATCCAGGTCGTCCACTGGCGAAACATCTTGAAGAATTCGCCTCGCACCAGGCCAAAAAAGCTGGGAGTAGCGCTGTGCAGATGCAGATATTCTTCCGGCGTGGTTTCTGCCGTTGTCATAATTGTACTCAATGTACACCTCCTGAACCATTGCCTGTCAGGCGTAAGAAGACTTCTTCCAGATCCTGCGTTGCCTGTGTGATCGTATCGGGCGCGAACCCGGCATTGACCAGGAACAGATTCAGATCGCGCCCGCGATTGCCGGGCGCGGGGGTAATCAATGCGCCACTCGCATCCAGGTGCGCTCCCTTGCCCCACGGCTGCCTCTGAATGAGCGCGAGCGCATCAGCCGCGCGCTCTAGCGTGACGGCGAAATCTCCCTGGCCGCGCGTGAGATTCTCGACCGTGGATTCGGTGACGAGCTTACCCAGGTTGATGATGGCCACACGCGTGCAGATCTGCTGCACCTCAGTGAGCAGATGGCTAGAGATGAAAACAGTTTTACCTTCGGCAGAAAGACGGTGCATGAGATCGCGCATCTCAACGATACCGGCAGGGTCAAGGCCGTTGGCAGGCTCATCCAGGATCAGTACATCCGGGTCTTGCAACAAAGCCAGTGCAACCCCCAGGCGCTGCTTCATGCCAAGCGAGTACGTGCGAACGCGGTCCTTCTGCCGTTCTCGCAGTCCCACGAGTTCCAGCACATAATCGATGCGCGACGCGGGTACACCACCTAACGCGGAGCCGACCGCTCGCAGGTTGGCGCGGCCCGAGAGGTAGGTATAGAGAGCAGGCGTCTCGACCAGCGCGCCTACCCGTGGCAGGATTTGCGCTTTGGAAGTTGCCACGTCCTGTCCGAGAATCTCGACCGAACCGGCGGTTGGAGTGATCAATCCAAGGGTCATACGAATGGTTGTCGTTTTACCGGCGCCATTGGGGCCAAGAAAGCCAAAGATTTCGCCGCGCTGCACTTCCAGATTAAGGTTATCCACGGCGAGACGTTTGCCATATTGCTTGGAAAGATTGCGCGTGCGCAGGACGACTTCTCCGGCGCCCGGCCGGCTAGTGCTGCTTCCTGGCATCGCCATTGTTGTCTCAGTCATACTACTCCGTTCTTCTTCATATAGTTAAGGACAAACGATAGGGATAAACGCTTTTATCAATTCCCTGCTACTTTACCCACCGCTTTATTAGTAGCCCTCTACGGTCAAAAGGTTCACTCCCTTCATCACCTGAGCCACGTATGCACGAACAAGACTCAAGCATACAAAAGCAGATACGTAACCATGCACGAAAAGTTGTAGGGACAGCGCATAGTGTAGCGCAATCCGCTCTGCGCTTCCAGGCTTTGAGGTCGCTTGCCGTGGCACTTGAGTGCTGAGCCTGCCCGATTCGAGTGCCTGCGTTCCTTTTGTTTGTCTGAAATAGCAATATGTTACCGTTCATTCAAGTGAATCGTGAGTATGGTATATACTATGCTTTATGTGGGGCAAGATAATGGGTCTGACAAAATAGTCGGATACCCGGCCAGGCCGATCAATCGGCGCTGGGCGCAATACATCGGCCCCTATGAGGATGTTGTCGCGGCAAGTAGCGCATGGGCCGGGCTCTAGGAGGAAGCTCCGGTTGACGAGGTGGAGGCTGTTCGGACCTTCAGCGGGGAGCCTCCAGGGTACATCATTCCCCTGAGAAGATAGCTGACAAACCCAACCGGCAACGGCTGGCACAATAGGCTATCAGTGATGTAGCAGATGTTCAAAAAACAGAACGGAATCATCCAGGATGGTGATACCAGGCCAGCCCAATAATTGATTCGCTCTGTTGTCGTCTTCTACTGTGAAAAGAAAGGGTACCCGACTACATGTGCGGTATCATTGGCTACGTCGGCGCGAAGGGCACCGATGTTACTTCCATATTGCTTGAAGGCCTCAGCAAACTCGAATACCGCGGCTACGACTCCGCGGGCATCGCAGTACTCACTTCTACCGGTACGCTGGCGGTACATCGCCGCGCCGGGAAACTCTCCAATCTCGTCGCCGCCGTTGAGAATGGCTCGCGACCGGGAACCGGCCCGCTGGGCATCGGCCATACGCGCTGGGCCACGCATGGTCGTCCCAACGACATCAACGCCCACCCACATTCCGACTGCACCGGTGTGCTGACCGTCGTTCACAACGGCATCATCGAGAACTATACCGAGCTGAGAGCGGAACTGGAACGCGAGGGGCATACATTTCGCTCGGAAACGGATACCGAAATCCTCTCGCACCTGGTCGAACGCGCCTACTATGGTGAAGCTCAGCATGATCTCGAGCAGGCCGTGCGGCTGGCATTGCGCTCCGTCCAGGGGTCTTATGCCATCGCGGTGGTCAGTTCCGAGCAGCCAGACCTGTTGATTGGTGCGCGTTACGGCGGCGGCCCGTTGATCGCCGGACTTGGCAAGGACGAACAATTCCTGGCATCCGATATACCCGCTATTCTGAAGCACACACGGAAAGTGCTGATCCTGGACGAGGGCGAAATGGCGGTGCTGCGTCCTGGCGGCATCTCGATCAGCAAAATCGATGGCACGCCCGTGCAGCGCGAGCCAATCACAATTGAATGGGACGTGGAATCGGCGGAGAAAGGCGGCTACCCGCACTTCGCACTCAAGGAAATTTATGAACAGCCCGACGCGCTGCGCCGCTCTCTGCTGCGAAGGATTAGCAAAGATGGCCAGTTGCACCTGGACGAGCTGGAGGAGATGCGGCAGGCGGGTATCATCGACAGGATACAACGCATCGTGATTGTGGCCTGTGGCACCTCATATCACGCCGGGCTGATCGCCAAATACGCCATCGAGCAGTGGGCGCGCATTCCGGTGGAGGTAATTACAGCAGCCGAATTTCGTTATTGCGATCCCATCCTGGGGCCGGAAACGCTCTGCGTCGCGGTAACACAGTCGGGCGAGACAGCGGATACGCTGGTCGGCATCCGGCAGGCGCGCGAGCAGGGAGCGCCCGTTATCGCCATCACCAACGTTGTCGCCAGCGCCATCACGCGCCTTGCTGGCGCCGTCCTCTACCTGCAAGCGGGGCCGGAGATCTGTGTGGTAGCGACGAAGACATTTGTTACCTCTGTTACCGTCCTCTACCTGCTTGGCCTCTACCTCGCTCAGCAGCGCGGAAAGCTGCCGCCGGAAGAAATGCGCCTCATCCTCGCCGCGTTAGAGCGCATCCCCGAACAGGTGCAGCAGATACTGGATAAGGCCGCGAGTCCCGGCGATATCATCGCGCCGCTGGCGAAACGCATGTCGAAGGCCAGCAGCATGATGTTTATCGGACGCGGTGCCGGCTACCCCACGGCATTGGAGGGCGCGCTTAAACTCAAAGAGATTTCCTACATTCACGCCGAGGGCCTGCCTGCCGGCGAACTGAAGCACGGCTCCATCGCCCTGCTCGATCCCGATACCCCCCTGATCGCCATCGCCACCGCCTCACACGTCTATGAGAAGGTGGTGAGCAACATCCAGGAGGTGCGCGCCCGTGACGCGCGCGTGATAGCCGTCGCGACGGAAGGCGACGAGGGCATTCGCCAGCACGCCGATGACGTTCTTTATGTACCCGCCACGATAGAGATGCTCAGCCCGCTGCTGGCGATCATCCCTTTGCAGTTGTTCGCCTATCACGCGGCGGTTGCACGAGGGTGCAATGTGGATCAGCCGAGGAACCTGGCAAAGTCGGTGACGGTGGAGTAGGGAGGGGTTGGGTAGTGCAGGCGTTGTTGTAGAGGATAAATAAAGTTGTTCCGTTGCCGGAGACTTTTAGAGAGACAGGAGGCATTCAGGACTCTGAAATGCCTCCTGTCTCTCCCTATGTATTACGTTAACCGAAACGATAAATGTATCCCCTACTTCATAGCCATAGACTCGATACTGTAGGCGTGAAATTAATACGAAGTAGCCATTACAGGATAGATAAACCTGCTCAGCCACTCTTTCCGTTTCCTGATCTACGCAGCTTTATAGCGCCGTATATCGACTTGTACGCCTTCATTCACAGCTGTTTCCGCGATCTGAGAGAGTCGCTTACCTGTAACTGCATCCACATATTCCTCGCCACAGACCGTGCAGATTTGGGCCGGGACATCACGAATCACAACAGTCGTCTCATCTCGAGTAAGCGTGACCGTTGTGGTTCCTGGTTCAGTTTCTCCATATTGGCAGATCACACACTTCATGCCTGCCTCCTCCTGGTCTTCATATCCGCTTGCCACTTCTTGAGAGTTGGCTCATATGCTGTGATGACAATCACTTGCTGTTTGCTGCTATTTTCTGCAGCTACAACATGGATCGCTCGTCCGTTACATCAACCCAGCAGCAGCTTTGCCGGAAACGGAAACGCCTGCGGGTAGTCTTCTATCGCTTCACCACGCTGTAAGATGTGCTCTACACACTCATCAGAAATAGAGCGTGTAAACATGGACTGGCGTGCATGAATCCGATAGATCAGCTCCTTATATTGCACCTACGCTCTCCGTCAGTTCATTTTCCTGTACTATATCATAGAACAAAGAAATATCACAGAGATGAACACTGGTGATTGTCCACAAATCCTTCAAACCGTGTGCTGGCTACCCTATTTAGCTTCTACGGTTGTCCACAAAGAATACGGCCGTGAACTCGTGGAATAAAACGGAGCCTGAACCCAGCTGAAAGCTCCATGAGACAGCCATCGAGAGGCGCATTCAATACACTGGCGGTCACCAGGATGATTGGTGACCGCCAGGTGCTACCTCATGTCAGAGATTTGCTTTTCACCTGTAAAAGAAAAGCTCCAGGTACATTTAGCAGTGACCTCCGGTTAAAGAGGCACACCAATGGATCGATGCAGCCCTCGCGATGGGACAAGACACTCCGGTGAAGGTACGCGCCAGGCTGTTGCTGGCGGCCTCAAGATTGGCGACATGGGAGATGGCTGGCGAGCGCGTCAGGACGCTGGCGCCGCTCCTCAACAAAAACCTCATCGTAAATGGAGATGCGGAAATGGGGCAGGGGTCTCCTGATGGTAGCAGCCTGGTTAGCATCCCTGGCTGGAGCAGGATAGAGCAAAGCAATGTCTTACAATATTCGGACAGCGAGCAGGTTGACAGGATCAGCCTGCATGATCCTGGCCCGGCAAACCGTGGGAAAAACTACTTCTCCGGTGGCTCTAGCGATTCTACTCTGGACATACTGGAGCAAATCATTGATGTCTCTAGTCTCGCGGAGCAGATCAATAAATGACAGGCCCCGGACACATCCGGGTGTGTCCGGGGCCTGAACCCGTTTGGAATTGAAACAAACGCTAGCTGCGCAGGCCCATTTGTTTCTGCATCTCGATAACCTGCGGATACAGGTGATAGACCTGGATGTAGTGGCCTTCAGGGTCCCTGGCAGTGAAGCTCCGCCCGGCTCCGATATCGATGACCTCACCAACAAGCTCAACGGACTGCGCCTTCCACTCCTGGTAAAGCGCGTCGGCATCCTCGACTTCAAAACCTGGAATAATGCCGCCATGCGCCAGCGGAACGCCATAGCTTTCGCCGGTGGTCTGCTGCAGGGCAATATTCGTTCCCCCGCCGCGCGAGCGCAGCATTACAAATTCATCCCCCGAAAATTCTGGAACTACCTCCAGGCCCAGTTTTTCCGTGTAAAAGGCTTTCGAGCCTGGCACATCTTTGACCAGCAGCATCAAAAGGCCCAGTTGTGATGACATGAGTAACTCTCCTTTTTGCTAAGAACCTGTACGATCAAATTGTTTGCCACTAATCTATTCTTTCCCACCTGATCAGAGACGGCAAACTAATAGGGAAGAATACCATATTTTCCCAGATGTCCTCCCTGGCAAGCAACAAGTCCGCTGCTTCGCGCAAAACTTCTGCTTCCCTACTCAAACAGTGCTGCTGCCATATCCAGGCCGAAGCGTACCCCGCGCCCATCCACATCCGTTGACGGATTGTAGACTGCCAGCGATGCCACCTTGACAGGCAGCGCCTGCATCGTCGCCTGGGCCGCTTCCAGAATATGTTCGCGTGGGGGCCAGTAGGGAGCAGGGGTAAATCCGCCTGGACTTTCCTGCGGCCCTCCTATGTCCAGGTCAATATGCAGGTACCAGGCATTGGCCGCACCTGCCCGGCTCCGCAAAGCGGCTCGAACACGCGCTCCGACACCGGGCCGCATCATCTCTTTTGCATCGATGTGCAGGATTGGATAGCGTTGCAGTAGCTCCACTTCCGGCACATCAAGATCACTCGTCCCAATCAATACAGCCGCCTCTGGCCGTACCGGTTGCTCCAATCCTGCCGCCAGTCGCCAATCGTCCAGGTCCAGGCCCAGCGCTACCGCGTAGGGCATGCCGCCCAGGAATCCGCTCGTGGTCGTCTCCATGGTATTCAAATCGCCATGCGCGTCAAACCATACCACACCTGGATTGCCTGTTGCCTGCGCGAGTCCTCCAATGGGTCCGAGGGCATGCGTGCAATCGCCTTCGAGTACCAGCACAAAAGCGTCATCCTCTGCTAATGCCGCTCGCACCGCCGCAGCCGTTCGCTTAGCGATGCGCCCCAGGTTCGTGACCGAATCGCGCGTGCGTTCGGCCTTTGGCAATTCAATCCAGACTGGCTGCGCGACGATATGGCCTTTTGCTTCCAGGAGAGGAATAAGGCCGTGATCGAGGAATGCCCGTGGCCCGTTGGCATATCCCCAACGAGTAACATCGACTTGATAAGGGATGCAGATGATGGTAACGTGCATATAGATTTTCTACTCCTCTTCCTTTGTGCTTACTCCAGCCTCAGCGAAGGTAGCCATCTCGCGGTGCGCGCGCAGGGCGGCCTCGATGATGCTCGTTGCCAGCACCGCGCCCGTCCCTTCGCCAAGCCGGAGTTGCAGATCGAGCAGCGGGGAGAGGCCGAGCTTCGCGAGAATCAGGCGGTGGCCCTGTTCCACCGAGACGTGGCCGGCAAAGAGGTAGGCGCCTATCTGTGGATTGAGTTCACATGCAACAAGGGCCGCGGCACCCGAAATAAAGCCATCGATCACTACGGGTACGCGGCGCGACGCGGCAGCAATTATCACACCAACGAGACCCGCAATTTCTAAGCCGCCTACTTTCATCAGCACATCGAGCGGGTCCCCTGGATCGGGAGCGTTGCGTGCGATAGCTTTTTCGATCACCTGTATCTTGTGCGCCAGTTGCTCGTCATTGATCCCCGTTCCACGACCCGTGACCCGTGCGACAGGCTCTTGCAGCAGCACCGACGTGATTGCGCTCGAAGCCGTCGTGTTGCCGATGCCCATATCTCCTGTCGCGACGAGATCGACGCCCTGTTTCAACTGCTCATCAAAGACATCGATACCAACCTGAACTGCCTCCAGCATTTGTGCCTCTGTCATGGCCGGTCCAAGGGAGAAACTGGCCGTGCCGGGGGTCACCTTGCGCGAAATCAAGTCAGGATGAGCGAGTTCGGCTGCCACGCCTATATCGACGACGATTACCCTTGCCCCGGCTGCGCGAGCGAGGACATTGATAGCAGCGCCGCCGCGCAGGAAATTATGCACCATTTGTGGCGTCACCTCGGCAGGATAGGCGCTCACGCCTTCTCTGGCCACGCCATGATCGGCGGCCATAACAATAACGGCCTTGTGCTTGATGTCCGGTAGCGGTTGTCCGCTGATGCCCGCCATCTGAATCGCGATGTCCTCAAGCCTTCCCAGGCTGCCGGCAGGTTTTGTAAGCTGTTGCTGGCGAGAACGCGCCTGCTCCATCGCCGCCGTATCAAGGGGCGTTACGCTTAATGCCCGGTCAAGTATCTTTTGTCTCATACGGTTATCCTTATTTCGTTGACACATATCCCGGTGCATTCTATAATGGCTTGCCGGTAGAAGTCCAGTAGGAAAAAGATAAGGAGCGATACAACATTTCTGCAAGGCAAGGAGGCGATGGGCAGGAAGCCCGCCGCCTGTGGCTCGTGAGGCATGGACTGACCGAGTGGAACATACAGCAAAGGTACTGCGGCCATAGCGATATCCCGCTTGCGGCGCAGGGACGGGAGCAGGCTCTCTGGATTGCGGAACAGTTGCAGCAAGCGAGCATTGTTGCTATTTACGCCAGTGACCTGCTGAGGGCGCGTGAGACGGCTGAGATCATCGCGAGCCGGAGAACACAGGTGATACAGATCAAGGCATCCGCCGAGTGGCGCGAAATGGACTTCGGCGCGTGGGAAGGACTCACCTATATGCAGATTGTGGAACAGTTCAAAGACCACCTCGCGTTCTTTACCGACCCCGAACATCATGCTCCCCCTCATGGCGAATCACTGTTTCATTTGAAGCGACGAGTAATGGATGCGCTATCAGCTATGCTACATGACAATGCATCACCGCCGGGCGATATAGTGATTGTTAGCCACGGTGGCCCACTGCGCATACTGCTATGCAGCCTGCTGGGAATGTCGCTATCGCGCCAGTGGCAATTGCGGCTCGATCCCGGCTCAATCAGCGCCATTGATCTCCTGCCCGGTTCAGAGATTCTTCGCTGCGCTCAGAATGACAGGCCTCTGAGACACAATGACCCTGGGACCTGTCATTCTGAGCGCAGCGAAGAATCCGAACCACGGGCGACACTTGCCTTGCTGAACGTTCAAGCTCCGTTCAGTATCAGGCCATAACGCGAAAAACGAGATAGGCATGGATAACCAGCACCCTCTACAGCGTATCAAACGCGTGCTTCTGAACCAGTATAGAGAATTCGCCGCCGCTGCGCGCTTCCTTTCCCTGTTGCCTGTGCCGGGAAGCGCCCAGCTTTTCGAGAAGGATGAGGGCAAACCACAGATCGTAACCGGCTGTGAATATTTTCCGGTCGTGGGATTGCTGCTGGCGTTGATCCTCTGGTTGCTAACGTTGCTACTCGCTCCCCTCGGCACGCAGCTTGTTCTGGCAGCGCTACTGGTCGTCGCCCTGGTCATCCTTAGCGGCGGATTGCACCTGGATGGACTGATGGATACATGCGATGGACTTTTTGGCGGCAGAACGCGCGAGCGCAAACTGGAGATCATGCGTGATAGCCGCGCAGGCAGCTTCGGCGTACTTGCCGCAATATGCATTCTGCTGCTCAAATTCGCGCTGCTTGCCAGTATAAGATTATCCGCGCTTCCAGTGGCGCTGTTGATAGCGCTGCCTTCGGCACGCTGGGCAATGGTAGTGGCTCTGGGTCTCTTTCCCAGCGCGCGTCCAACGGGTTTAGGCGCCGCGTACCAGCAGGCGATTACCGGCAGGCGCCTGCTGCTGGCAGGCATCATCTCGCTTGTCATCGTACTCATAGTGGGTCAATTGTTGGGGCTGATCGTCTGGGTGGCAGTCAGCATCACATCGCTGCTCCTGGGCCTCTGGATAACTCAGAGCATCGGAGGGCTGACAGGCGACACCTATGGCGCTATCGAGGAAGTGGCGGAGATCATGGCCCTGCTACTACTGGTCATGCTGCGAATATGAAGGGCTTTCACAAAATACTTCAGCAACAGGCCCATCAATCAGCCCACGGCGGAGCCGTAGGGGCCGATTGATCGCGCCCACCGCCGATTCATCGGCCCGCGTGCATTGCCTGAACAATAGACAGGAGAAAAAACCATCATGTCTTCCGAAAACATCATTCCCCCACGATTGATATTGATATTGGGAGGCGCGCGCAGCGGCAAGAGCGCGTTCGCGGAACGCCTTGCCGCCGGAAGCGGCAAACCCGTCGCCTTCATCGCCACAGCTACGAGCGGCGACGACGAGATGCGCGAGCGAATTGCGCGCCACCGCGCATCTCGTCCCCACGAATGGCATACAATCGAGGAACCGCTTGACCTGGCTGGAGCGCTACAGCAGGCATATAAGCTGGCGAATGTGGCGATTCTGGACTGCATGACGCTCTGGCTGTCAAATATGTTGTTGCAGCAGCCAGGAGAGAAGGGGCGTGAAGATCAGGGAAACGCGGAAGGGCCTATCACGAACAGCCTGTTCGATGAACAATGCATGCAACGTATCGAGGCGCTGCTTGCCGCAACCCAGAACGCGCAGGCGGGTAAAACGCTCATCGTCGTCTCCAACGAGGTAGGCCTGGGAATCGTTCCGGCTTACCCGCTCGGACGAATCTACCGCGATACGCTTGGTTACGTCAATCAGCGACTGGCCAGGGCCGCTGATCGCGTCTACTTGATGGTGGCAGGTCTGGCGGTAGATATCAAGAGGCTGCACCAGGAAGCCATGCTGTGAGCCGTTGACATCCTTGCTGCACCATGCGTATATTACCAGCATAACTTTTGTTCTCACCGGGTGGCCTGAGATAGAGGCAGAATAGGGAAGGCCGGTGCAATTCCGGCGCAGTCTCACGCGCTACTGTAACTGGTGAGTCGCTCATCCTCTCACTGAAAAGAGATAAAGCCACTGTTCCGCAATGGAATGGGAAGGCAGGATGAGCGGCGATTGAAGCCAGAAGCCAGGAGACCTGCCCAGTGAGCTATGCTCACGATCCTTCGCGTAAGAGGAGCGAGCTGCCAGGGCAGTATCTACAGCCACCGTGAAGCGATTTGATACTTCATTGCAGACACCTGTATGCGTCCCTGGTTGACCTCCAAAGCCGCGAGAGACAACGAGCGTTGTAATTTGGAGGTTACAACTCGATGTTTTCCCGCCCTTTCACCTTCCGATTGTCTCTTTTGTTGCTCTGTTTGCTATGCCTGCTGCTCGCCGCATGTGGATCGGGAACGGCTACAACGAGCGGTTCGCAGGCAAATCCAACTCCTACGCCGGCGCTTGATTACTATGGTACGCCGATTGCCTTTCCGAAGACCGCTCCCCAGCGCATTGTTTCACTCCTCCCAAGCACCAGCGAGATATTGGGAGCGCTGCATTTACAAGATCGCGTGGTTGGCGTCGACTACTACACGTCCTATCCGCCCGCGCTTGCATCGCTGCCAAAGGTATCAGACGCGAACGGAAAATACAATATCGAGCAGATTATCGCCCTCAAACCCGACCTGGTACTCAGCTATGGTGGAGAGACAAAAGATTATGATTCTCAACTCGCGAACGCCGGCCTGCAGGTCGTCGATCTGCCGCTCTCCAATTTCTCTCAATCGCTACAACAAATCCTGCTTGTAGGTCGCCTGACATTCACCGGGAACATCGCTCAAGCACTTGTGAATCAACTACAGCAGCAAATTCAGACCATTAAGAAGGCAGTAGCAGGTACAACTGCCCCGCGAGTGCTGCTCGAAGTGGACGATAGCACGCCAGGAAAACCCTACGTCTTTGGCGGTGGCTCATTTGGCGATGAACTGCTGCAAGATGCCAATGGCATTAACATCTTCCATGACGACAGTACTAACGGCGGCTACCCGCAGGTGACGGATGAAGCCATAATCGCCGCCAATCCCCAGTTTATCATTCTCACTGAAGACCCGGCCTACGGCGGCAATCCCGCGCAGGTCTACCAGCGGCCCAACTGGAGCAACATTGACGCGGTCAAGCTACGCCACGTGTACCGCATCAACGTCAACATCATGCAACATCCTGGCCCGCGGCTGGTAGAGGGGCTGCGCTGCCTGGCGCAACTGATTCACTCCGACAGGTTCTCCGGCCCTCTGCCTGATTACTGCTCCGGGACGGTTTGAACAAGTGAGCGGACAGCCGATTGACTGTCCGCCTTCTGCCTCTATCTATTAGGAATAGCATCCCAATGCCTACAACAGTATCTCTAACTCAATCTCATCGTGTATGGGAATCTGGTCATTGCCGGTCAAAGGGATGGCTGGCTTCAGCTGGCGCGAGGCATCAACCGCGTTGCGATGCACGGCAACCAGCCTGAAGCCACGCTTTTGATAGAAACGCAACGCGTGTAGATTATCATTGGTAGTGATGAGCCAGAGTCGCTTGCAGCCTGCCTCACGTGCCACCCGCGCGGCTGCCTCGATTAGCAGCGTACCAATACCGACCCCTGGCTTTGTGCTATCAAGCGTGACGATCTCACAGCTCTCACCCTCGAGCGAGTAGGTGAGCAGTCCAACGCGATTTCCTTTCAGTACAGCCACGAAGCCGGGTAGTGTCTCCGGTTGATAGACCTTGCCGTGAGCGACGACAATGGCATCACCCCAGTGTTCGATGATAAATTGTCGTACCCACGCGCTATCTTCGGAAGTGAGGGGGGTTATCTGGAGATCAAGGCTCTCTAGCGGACGATGAGGATGCCTGCTATAGGTGTAGATGGCATCGGCCTCGATACGCAGGTAGACGCCATCGCCCCACTCACCAGCTTTGGTATGGGTAGATGCATACAGAAGGTTCTCTAGGGTCTCAAAATCCTCGTGGTCAGGCGTGATGACGGTTGCGGAGCCATGCACGATGATCGCCAGTCCATTTTCATGAAATAAGGTCAGGCTCACGGCAGGGCGCTTCTGAATATGGCGCGTGCGGGCGGCGGTGGCGACGGTCGGAATATAGATATCGCCACGATAGAGCAGCGAGCCAATCGGCGCAACGCGCGGCTCGCCCTTCGTCGTGACCGTTGCCAGCGCGACGGTCCGCACATCTTGCCAGCAATCGATCAATTCCGAAGCAGTGAGCGAGTGTTCCGGCATCTGAAACGAGCGGCGCAGGAAAGTTCCCGCCCGCTCAATGCTGTGATCTAGAAGTGCCTGCAGGCGCTCAATGTCTTCCGGCGTTTCTTTCATATATTAGCTCTACTAATGGGGTTTAACTCATTTATCCAGCAACCATGTGGAGGGCCGATTGATCGGCCTTTCGCCCATTGCATAGTAATGTGCCAAAGCGCATAACCCAGCCCCCTACAATACCCATTACAGGCCAGGAGCCGTGATCGAATACAGCTCCCACGCGATGCCATCGGGATCGTAGAAGCTGATATACTTGTCATGTGTCTCCGGGTCTTCCTCGACTCCGTGGTTGACTACACCCGCCGCGTCTAACTCCTTCTGCAAACTTTCTAGCAGACTTACATCCTCTATGGCTAAGGCGAGGTGATCGAGGCCAACGCGAAACGGATCGAAGCGGTCCTGGCGCGCGAGATACGAATCGGCCCCATACAGCCCAATAAGAATGCCATACATATTGATCAGTATGGCACCCTCTACTTCCCTCACCACCTTACTTCCCAGTATATCAACATAAAAGCGTTTCGCCTGTGGTAGATCGGTAACTCTCAAGCCCAGGTGGCTCAAGCCCTTGGCGTTTAAATTCATGATGGTTTCCTTTCAAGATACGTAGCATCTCTCTACCCTATGGAAACCAATCTTTGCCTGTCTAAATTCCTGAACGGAGAAATAAGCCTGAGTCATAAAGAACATCACTGGTAATTAACCAGAAGTTTGTCAACTCAGGTGCGGTGGCTCAGATGATTATCGGTAATCCGCGGAAATCAGGCTTACTCCAGATGAACGCGTATCAGTACAAAACGTTCAGCAGCGTTACTCAGCGATTCCTGATTGGGCTTTCCATCTTCATCGAAGCTGACGCCGTAAGCACGGGCCGCGTTTGGGAGATGGCGCACGAACACCTCCATCTCGCGAGCAATCACTTCTTTATCCTCGCGAATCACCTCAGCGGTTCCCGTGTACTCTTTTCCCTGTATACGCACCTTGACTGTCGGAAACTTCAGTAAATTTTTATACCAGGTATGATCGGTAAAAAGCCTCAACATATTGCCTTCGCGCTGATAGCCTATTGGAATCGTGTACCTCTTCCCAGTTTTGCTTCCCGTAAAGGTCAGCAAAAGCAGGAAGTTGCTCATAAGCCGGTGCATGGGCGAGCGCAATAGCAGCGCGGCAATCTTATTAGCGATCTTTGGGGGTCTGCGCGCGGCGGATGCTTTTGTTTCTACAGCCATACAACACGTACTCCTTTCGTGTGGCAACCAGAAGCGCTGCCACTCTATTTTTTTCTAAAATTCTCCCTTGACCTGGCTATTAATCACTGACCATCGGCGCCTGCCGCAGGTAGGTGGTGTCGGTCGTCTGCTTGAGGATAAAATCCGCGAGGTCGGCGCGCGAAATGCGCGAACCCGTATTGACGCCAACCCAACCGACGCGATACCTGCCGGTATATGGTCCTTCGTTGAGCATCGGCCCGCGCACAATCACCCAGTCCAGGTCGCTCTTGCGTATCACCTCAGCATGATTCTCGGCGTCCTTCAATACGTGGCCGGACATCAGTTTCAAGGCCAATTTAATCAGGTGGTTGGGCAGTTTTGGACGGTCGTGCGGATCGTCGACCCCGGCCCCGGTCAGGCTGACCAGGCGTTTGACGCCATATTTGTGCATCGCGGCAATGATATTGGTGATCGCGACCGTCATCAGATTCCGGGGCGCATCTTTTGTCTGCCCGATCACGCTGATCACCGCGTCGCTGCCCTGCACGACCCTGTCAACATCGTCCTGGTTCAGCACATCTCCCTGCACCACTGTAAGCTTAGGATTCTGTACAGTAAGTTTCGCTGGATTGCGCACCAGCACGACCACCTCATTGCCGGCCTTCAATGCCTGCTCCACCAATGGCCTCCCGGTATGCCCGGTCGCGCCAAAAATTGCCAGTTTCATCCTTTGTGTCTCCTTTTCATTGTGCTACTATATAGACCAGTTGGTATAACGACCACAAAACAGAGAGCCAGGCAAAATAACCCGTGCTTCAATCCTTTGAGGCCACTTGCAGGTAGTTTCCAAGCTCAGCAGCGACCTGCCGCAGCGGGTCTCCGCTATGGTTTGTACGGCTCAAGATGATGCCTCCTTCGATAGCGGATACAACAAATGTTGCCAGTGCAGCCGCCCGTTCGGGAGTAAAGCCGCCCGCGACCAGTTTCTCCGCGAAGGCATCACGCAGCCAGCCATATGCCTCACGACAGGCCAGATTCAGGCGCTCGCTCGAATTGACGGTTTCCAGGGCAACCGAAGTCAACGGGCCGCCCGCGCTGAAATTCGATAGTTCAACGCCCCGAGCAATCGAGCGCACGAAGTTTGAGATGGCTTCCGCCGAGTCCTTGATGCTTGCCAGGCCGGCACGAATATTTTGTTCGACAATTCTGCCTGATCGTTCAATTGCCGCGGCGGTCAACTCCTCCTTGCCCTTTGGAAAGTAATAGTATAACGAGCCTTTGGGCGAACCGCTCTCGGCGATGATCTGGTTGAGGCCGGTCGCGTGATAACCCTGCGCCTCCAGCAGCGTACACGTCGTTTCAATAATCTGGTCGCGTGTCGAAGCCATGATACTACTCCTTTCTCACTTCTATTCTATAGACCGGTTGGTATAATGTCAAGCCAACGAATCCCGCAAGTTTCCCTTGACAGGCTCCTTCTGTTTTTCTACAATTCAGGTGTTCTTCTGTAAAATAAAGATTTGAACGAGTGAGTTGGACAAAGTATGACTGAAAGAGACGTTTGCGTGCCGGTATGGAATAGCAGGATTGGCGATTGGGAACCCGTCGATTTCCGGCATGGGCAGCGAGTAGGGCAGTGGCCTGCCGGTTTCAGTCCGCGGCTACTGCCCGTTCCTGAATATTCTGAGGGTGATCGCGTGCAATTCATCCGTGACGAGTGCTGCGCGCGCGAAGGAACTATCCGCATGATTCTTTTCCAGGGAGACATTTCAAAGCTCCAGGAAGAGCAGGATAGTGCTACGAAACTTCCTGAGATGGACAGGATCATCTATATTGTCACGGCACGTGGTCACGATCATCGAATCAGAGCCTCACAGATACTTGGACGTTTTGTCTCTTTTCAACGAAGCCCGTTTGCCCGGCATTTACAAGAATAGCTTTCGTTGTTACTTTTGACAAGGAGATGTTTGTATGTCGCAATCCTCTCTACCATCCATGCGCGTCGTTCTTTTCTCAAACCAGCCACCGCCGCTCGTCAATGCTATAGTGGAAGTTCTGGAAGCTATGGGCCAGCAACTATTACTGGTCGTCACCACTCCGGGACCGAGCAGCCGGCCAAATGAAAACTATCACCGCATCGTCGCCAATATCCGTCGCGACCTGGACGTGCTGGTCACCAATCATATATCGCGCTTGCCTGCTATGCTGCGCGGGCTGGAACCTGATGTGATCTTTTCGGCAGGCTTCCCATGGAAATTACCTCCCGCATTGTTGGAAGTCCCACGCCTGGGCTGCATAAACGCGCACCCTGCACTGCTGCCGAAGTATCGCGGCCCCGAACCGGTTTTCTGGCAAATCATGAACGGCGAACCGCAAATCGGCATAACGATCCACCGCATGGACGCCCAGTTCGATACCGGCCCAATTCTGGTACAACGAGCGATGGACATTTCTGAAGACGACGACATTGACAGCGTTTTCGCTAAATTGCCAACATTGGGCGGGCTGCTGCTTCCCGAGGCATTTGCGGCTGTAGCAGCGGGCATTCCAGGTACGCCGCAGCCTGTCGAGGGCAGCTATGCTCCCATGCTTACCGAGGCCGAGCGTTTGCTAGACTGGAACCGCTCAGCAGTGCAGCTACGCAACCAGGTACGCGCCTGGGGCAGCCAGGGAGCGCTTGCCAGGATTGATGGCAAAGCATATCTCGTGCGACGCGCCCGCGTGGTTCCCACTGCTTCTCCAGGACAGCCCGGCACTGTGCTTGAACGCTCCAATGAGAGAATGCTTGTTCAGACAGGGCAGGACGCCTTGTTGATCGAGGATTTCAGAGAGGCATAGAAGGTCAGGATGCCAAAGGGCAATATGGCATCCGGGTATGTAGATTTACAACGCAACCGGCAAGAGGTGCGGACATGCTCCGCACCTCTTGCCGGTTGCCGGTATCTCCTGGCTCAGGCGCGTTCTGCCCGGCCAGGATTCTTCAACAGGAGGAAGGCTACCAGAGCCATCATTAACGACAGAGCGATGCCGGTAGCAAAGGTGATCTGTGGCGTGATCCAGAGGCCAACGAGCGCCTGAGTGAGCGGGCCGAGCATGATGGCGAGCGAGATGGCCGATCCACGTATGCCCATGATCTGACCGCGATTTTCGTCGGTGGTGGCGCTCAGGTAGATGCTGCCCATGGCCGGTTCGACGAAGGCGCTACCCAGTCCCGCCAGCGCCGCGCCCGCTATCAAAAGCGGATAGTGGGGAGCCACTAACATGAATACCAGTAAGGCGCTGAAGAGCAGGCTACCGGTGACGATGAGCGGCTTTTTCGGCATAGTCTCTGAGAGCCTCCCCAGCACGAGTGGGAAGATGGCCAGCGCCATGCCATAGACGCTAAACAACATGCCATATTGCGCCGGGCTGTAGTGCAGCACCTTTCCAAAGAAGAAAGGAAACTGCGGGAACACGAACGGGTAGGTAAAGATCATCCCGAAATCGATCACCAGGAATGGAGCTACGAGCCAGATCAGGCGAGTCATACGCCATTCCTTCGCCTTCTGAGCTTTTGGCCCGCGCCCGATTTGTCGCAGTTTCGCCTCAACTCGCACATGTTCCGGCAGGGTTTCTGGCACCATGAAGATGGCCAGCAGGGAAGCCGCCAGGGCGATACCGGCTGAGAGCAGGAACGGACTCCTGAAGCCCAGCGTTTGATACAGGAAGCCTCCAATGCCAGGGCCCAGCGCAAACCCAACTGCCTGCGCCGTCGTGAGAAAACCTATCCAGCGCCCCTGTTTCGCAAGCGGAACCGTATCGCCCACCATCGACATCGCGGCAGGTATCAAGCCAGAAAGCAACATACCCTCAACAAAGCGTATGGGAATGAATAGCAGCGGCACATTCACGAATGCCAGCAGCAGGTTGGTGACGATAAAACCGGCCAGCGAGATGAAAAGGATCGGTTTGCGACCAACGCGACCAGACCATGTTCCCATTGGCGTGCTGAAGAGGAACATCCCTAATCCAAAAGCTCCCTCCATCAATGCCAGCATTTCAGAACCCAGTCCCAGGGCTTGCAAGCGCTGCGGGAAAACAGGAATGATCACGGCAAAGCCGGTCATCATCAGCATGACGCAACCGATCAGGAACATCAGGGTGGCGGTGATTGAACGCGATTGCTTCGCAGGAGAAGCCACGTTGGGTCTTACACCCAATTCATCTAACAGAGAGAGAGGAACGGTATCATGATCGAGGATTCTCGTAGCCATGTATTTCATCCTTTCCGGTCTTGCAAAAGGAAGCGCCACCACCCCTGTACGCCTACCCTCTTCCACGCTTAACGCCGGTTGTACGCTTTCCTTCTCGCGTAAATAACTTGCAATTTGCAAGTATCATCTATATATCTGTTCTTCCTGACCTTCGCAAAACCGGAAATTTTCAGACCCTTGCGGTCGTCCTAGACCAGTTGACTTAGAAGACTCTTCTCGCCGACAAAAACAGAGCCGCCGCTTTGTACCGTCTCACGAATGCGCCGGATCATGTTCTCCCTATCGGCCTTCATCAGGGCAATCCAGGAGGGAGGGGCGCCGGTGTGCGGATCATATTCGGCGCTCCAGTTCGCCATTTCCACCAGGACGGGAATGAGATCAAGGCCTTTTTCCGTCAGGACATACTCATCTTTGCGCTTATCTTTCTCAGACGGCTTTTTCATCAGAATGCCCTGTTGTTCCAGGTGAGCGAGACGGCTGGCAAGGATATTGGTCGCCATCCCTTCTTCCGAGGCCAAAAACTCCCCATAGGTTTTCTTCCCAAAGTAGACGATATCACGAATGATCAACAGCGACCACGGATCGCCAAATGTCTCTAAGGCAAAGTTGATCGGACAGGCCGAGCGTTTCTGGCGCGTGTGTTTCATACTCTCGCCTCATTCACTTTCTCTGGAGGGTGACAGCCATCCAGGAAAACCTGCTGCAAAACTCCCACGTAACTCTTTCCAAATGTGCTTGCTGCTTACGGAATAGTATACCATTTTTACTTGTGAATTGCAAGTGATAGTGGTGAAACGATGAAACGAGGGAATGTGAAGTGAGATTGCTATCTTGCTAGGGCTTTGCCCATAGTTGGAACAGAAAGTCGGAATAGGAAGATAGCCCAAAAGAGTCAGGGTTCTCTCAAAGAGAAAGATTACAGAAAGAGGACTCTTCGGAGACGATCACACCCAGCAGTAGTTCAACCTACAGCTTTTTCTCTTGCTCCTTGTGATGCAATTGTGCCAGTTGCAAACGCTCATCTGCCAGTGCCGCAAGCTGTTCCTCATGTGTCACCATAATTAGTGTCTGACCGCCAGTACGCTGCATGTCGCGGAAGATCTTCAGCACCTCTGCACCGGTCGCCGGGTCGAGATTGCCTGTCGGCTCATCCGCCAGGACAAGTTTTGGCCGATTGATGAGGGCGCGGGCAATCGCCACCCGCTGTTGTTCTCCCCCTGAGAGCCGCGCTGGTGGATGATTCAGGCGGCCTCCCAGCCCAACGCTCTCCAGGAGCGCTTGCGCGCGCTGCCTCAGATCAGAGTCCAGCTTGCGACGATAGGGCAACAACGGCGCCATCACATTCTCTAAGGCGGTCATGGCAGGCAACAGGTAAAAGAGCTGGAACACAAATCCCACCTGTTGCCGCCTGAAATCCGCTGCTGCTGGTCCGCGATGCTGTCGAGCCAGATCTCCCCACTTTCTGGCCGATCTAGCGCGCCCAGCAACGAGAGGAGGGTCGTCTTCCCAGACCCCGATGGGCCGGTGATGGCGAGAAATTCGCCACGCCGCACCCGGAACTGAATATCCCGGAGCACCTGAAGCCTGCCATTCGGCAGAGCATAGGCTTTGTTCAGGTACTCTACCCGTAACATCGTCTCTTGCTGTTCTGTACCCATGCGTTCTCTCTCCCTCTGCTCATCCAGCTCGGAGTATGTCAACGACCTGCATCCTGCCCATAGCGCGTAGGGCAGGGAGAGCCGCCAGGATGGCCGTCAGCGAGAGCAGCAAAACCGCGCCAAGATTCACCAGGAGCACCAACAGACCGCTCTGTGCCGCGTGCTGGAGGCTGAGTATCCCCTGGGCGACCAGCACGCCAGGAAGGGTACTCATCAGCGCTAGTATGACTCCCTCGCGAACGAACAGCCTCTGCACCATGCCTGCTCGCCATCCCACCGCCTGCAATAGTCCGATCTCTTGCTGCCGTTCCTGCACCTGAAGCAGCAACAGGTCCGCCACATTCAGGAACGAGAGTACAACGGCAAACACGCACCCGGCGAGTTGCGGCGCTGCCGTCTGTAGCAGTACGAACTGCCCTAACAGAGTACCTTGCAGGGTCTGTTGCAGCGTCAGCGTGCCGCTGACCATGATGACCAACAGCATCGCAGAGAAGAACAGGCTCACCATTACCATCACAGTGCGGAGGCGCGCACGTGCCAGGTTGCGCACCGCCAGGGCCACCAGGGGAAAGACTCGTGACCAAAAGCCTCGCCGACTTCTCCCTCTTGTCGCTGCATTCGATGCGCCCGCCCGCAAGAGTTCCACCGGCTCAAGATGCCAGAGCTGCCAGAGGGGATACAGTGCAGCAAGCAGCGCCAGCACGAGCATCGCCGGCACCGTCCCGATGACTACTGGCCAGAGCAGGACGCTTCCGAGCAGGGCGGTGACGAGCACTGCCACCAGGAGGCCTATGATGCCTCCTCCCAACCCTAGCAGCAGCGCTTGCGTGAGCAGGAGCCGTGCCGGATGCCAGGGCGGCCAGCCCAGTGCGCTGAGGATGGCGAACTCCCGGCGCTCGGCGGCGAGGAGCGCACTGAAAGCGACGACCAGATAGCTCAGGCACACCAACAGCACGGCTCCTAACAACAGGAGTTGCGTCGTCCCGACCTGGCTGAGATAGAGAATGGAAGCTCCAATGCTAATCCAGCGCTCTTCCACCCAGCCGAGCGGAGCAATACTCTGAGTCGCGCCCAACTGCCCAGGCTCGACTCCCGGTACATAGACCAGCGTCGGTCTCGGTGATGATCCCAACGTCACCAGGACGTGCAGATGTGTGCGCTGCTCGATCAACGCAGCGACCTGCCGGACGCGCTGCCAACTTGCCGGATCGGCAGCACTGACCCCGCTGACCCGCACGCGGATAGCGCTGATGATGTTATTCCCACGCAACTGTGCTGCAGCACTCAAGGTGGTGACCGCGAGTGGCGGCTGGAGGAGAAACCCGGCATGGTTGGTGGTCGGCAGCAGAGGTGTTGGCGTCAGCGGATGACCCTGGGCATCATAGCGCAGCACCGTCGGCGGTGAGGTATAGGTATTCTCCGGCAACCAGTTCAGCGGATTGCTGAACTCAGCACTCAGAGTCCCGCCGCTGAAGGTTCCCACCGGATCAAAAAAGTAGAACGCACTGGGAAGCGAATAGGCATCGAGCGTATAATAGGGCTCGCTCGGTCTGCTCACTTCAGCGATGTGCAGGGGATCCAGAGTGCGAAAGGCCGCTTCCGGTCCCTGGATACCACTGGGGACGAGGGTATACGCCGGGCCGCTTTGTCCAGCAGGTGCGGTGGTTGGCCGGTAGGTAAGACCGGAGGCAGCGTACAGGAATTTCAAGGAAGCTGAGGTCGGGTCGCCACCGCTCCCGAACGGCTGCCAACTCTGCCCATCCCAGACGAGTTGATGGACAGAAAAGCGCTGCGGGTCATTCTGCACCAGGGGAACGTTGCCCTGGTAGAGGGTCTCTTGTTGAGGCAGGTGCGCCAGGTAGGTTGCGCCCCCGTGATCAACCACCGTTTGAGGGGAAAGCCCCCCGCTCGCAAGGCGGACAAATGACCCCTGGAGAGTGATCTGACCGGGGAGTTGTGTCTGAAAGAGGACCGGGATGTCCAGGTTGGGTATCCAACACGCGGAAGAGGGAAGCTGTGGCTGGTCCGGTTGACAGATCCCGATGGTACCAATGGCTAGATTGGGATTGGGATGAATGGTATCCTGAGGCGTGAGCATCCGTCCGTCGGTTATACTGGTGTCGAGGTGAACCAGTTGATTCTCTGCTGTCGGGTCAATCGCCGCCAGCAGAAAGGTTCCGGTATCGACGGTGCTGAATTGCGAGTACGGAACGCTTGTCGAGGTGCAATCTAGCAGGATGCCTTGCTTATTCAGTTCATCTCCGATGACTGTCAAATTCAACTGATTCGGGTCGGTGTCGCAAGCGGAGAGATGATAGAAGAACGTGCGCTCGCTGCGCTCCACGATCTGGTGCTGTCCATTGAAGGCCGTCAAGGTCCAGGCTAACTGATAAAACCCATCCGGTAGGGCTTGTGTCGAGAAGACCACTTGCGGGACAGGCATCTGGACATAGCCCACAAATGCTATGGGCGCTGCGACCGCGATGCCGGGTATATTTTTGATCTGCTGGTACTGGGCGAGATTGATGCCTCCATCGTATCCTTCCAGGAAATCACTTGGGATCACGCCTGATGATGGAAGATGCGCCTGTGGAGGGAGTACGACCAGATCATAGCTCGGGCGCCAATTCTGGCTGATAATCTGGTTGGCTCGTACCACCGTTGTTTGTGTCGTGGCGCTCAGAAGAATCAGGGCACAGGCGGCCAGCAGAAACCCGCTGCCCGCCAGGACACTTTTGCCAGGTTGTCGCCGGAACAGTGCAAAAATATATGACCACATCTGCTTCCTGCCTTTCAATGTTCAGCGTGGAGAAGTATCTTGCTGAAGTTGTCCTGCTTGTTCGTATCGGAGCAGTTGCTGCCATGAGCGATCGTATTCACTTGGAGAACCTGCAGCCAGGACTGTCCCTTGCTCATCTAGCAAGCAGTATGCAGGTGTCGGGGACACCTGATAGTCATCGAGGAATGCATTCTGCTCGCGCGGCGCGACCAGGATCGGCACAGTGAGGTGTAACTCCTCTCTGAAAGCACGGGTTTTCTCCAGTTCATCAGCACTCACACAGACAACTGTCAGTCCTGTCGCCATAGCATGAGCAAGTCGGCTTAGATAGAAGGGGAGGTGAGCACGGCACAGCTTGTGCGCGGCAATAAAGAGGAGAAGTAGTTTTTGTCCGCGATAGTGATGCAGCGTGATCATTTCCCCGCTGAGAGAGGGGGCCGAGAAAGCCGGAGCTAGCTGTCCTAGCGCCAATCCTCGCCGTACAGTCGTAATGGTAGGCTGTGATGCTTTTCGTGCAAGCTTGAGCAAGACGATCCCTTGTACACTTTTCAGGGGTAAAGGGCCCCAGATGCGGGAATCGATGCTTCCGTTTTGATTGTCACCACATACGAAAAGGAAGCCTGAGGGAATATGCCAGGTACATTGCCTCTGATCTAACTCCGTATCAATGGTCCTTCTATATGCGCTGATATGCGTGTCTTCAAATGTTTCACCTCCAAGTGCTACAATGCGTTTTATGTAGAGGAGTGGCTTCGAGTTTTTGGTGTTTCTTTCAGATTTATGAGGAAGAGTTAAAATAACTATCTGGCCTTTGCGTAAATGAGGAACTAAAAATTTGCGCAAGACGATTACACGATCGCCTGCTTCTAATGCAGGAGCCATACTCTGGGTGCTCACGGTGATCACCAGTATACAGGTGCGAGTTAGCACCAGGGCGAGTGACAAGACCAATAGACAAGCACAGCAAACGAGTACGAAAGATATCATACAGACCGTTCCTCACATCTATTACAAGTATAGAATGGGATAAGTGATACGGAGATACCATCGAACGCGGGACGCGACTTCAAAGAGCCACATCCCGCATGCCCACGCTACATGCTGAAAGGCGCATTTTATCGACTAGCAGTCACATCCTAGTAAGTTCGACCAAGTCTCGCCGCGTTGACAACCAGTATAGTCATAGGAGCAGATTTCGAACTCGTACTGGCCGTACTGACAGACGCCAGAGCATTCGTAGTGACAGAGTTGAGGGCAATACTGTGCCATGGCTGTAGCTTGGGGTGCCAAGCGTGTCACAGTACTGTCCAGTAACGTGGTCAGAAAGCCAAGCTTTCCGGTGACACGATCAACCATGAACAGCAGGCGTTCACTGAAGTTCTGCATGCGGTTTCTCCTTGTGTGCGTAATGTGACAAAGCACCAAAAGTTGAAAGGGTCCACAGTTACGAATGTGTTACTTTTTCTCCTTGTTGCTCACCTCCTCTGTTCTAGTTACCCTCTGCCCCTCTCGACTCAGTGCTGTGGAAACTATCTGAACCAATTATCGCGTGAATTGCACAACCTACATATACAAGCCACATGACGTGGCAGTTGTCCAAAAATCAATTCATACAGAGATAGCTTTTTTTACCCAGTTATTGGATAGTGCCTTCCATTCTCCTCCCGCCATATTTGGGTGACCTGCTGACTGCACCTTGCCTTGGTTATCGATATAGCAGTAAAAAGGAGTGCCCTTGACCTGATAATTCTGGAAAAAAGGATTCTCGCTGCGTGGCGCTATCAACATAGGGAGATGGATATTGTTCTTCCTGGCGTAGCCCTGAATTTCCTCACGCTGATTGTCACACACAAGCACCAGATTAACACCTGCACGTATCGCCTGAGGGCCGAGCGCTTCCAGTTCGGGTAAGAGTTTCTCGCAATGGCTGCAACGTGTGGAAATAAAGACGAAGGCTGTTGGGTGTCCTGCGTAATCCTGGAATTTCACGCTTTCTCCAGAGAGCGTTTGGGCGGTAAAGTCTGGGGCCATCTGTCCATGCTGCAAACCTGTCTGCCGCGAACTAATGTTTAATCGACGGATGATGGCGAGCGTCAGGAGTAGATTCAATAAGACGACGATCCATAAAAGGATCAGGCTGATCAGAAATCCCGTTGGCATAAGCTTTCTCCTTTCGTTGCCTGCCGCTGCAGGGATGGCGCTTTAGCGGAAGAGTTGAACGATGTCATCTAAAAAGCCAACTGTCAGCACAAAAATGATCGCCATCCCGCCGATCAGGAGCCACATGAGCAGCTCTAGTTGTTCCAAGCCTATTCGACCAAGAGTCAAGACACTCCCACCAAAAGCACAGAGTAGGAAGGCTGTGTCCCGCCAGATATCTGCTTGTGTCACCGGCTTTTCGTTGCTTCCAAAACAGTTACAGGGAGTTTGAATCTGGCGCGTGATGACAGAAATGATCGCACCAACAAATATGAGCAAAAGGAGGAGTGCAAGCAGAAAGCCTGGAAGGAGGAACTTCCCTCCAAGAGCAATCAGGAGGACGACAGCAACTTCCGCGCTCACAAAGAGGAGCGAGGTAGGATAACTCATTTGCGCAGGCAAGAGGCGGAAATTAGTAATCGTCCGCTGGAACTGTGAGAGGTCGCGCAATTTGCCCATGCCAGAAAAGAGGAATACTAACCCGATAGCAACTCTACAGAACGCGAGGACATACGACCAGATCATTTGGCATCACACCTTTCTAGTAACTTGTCACGATTACTGAGGGGGTGAAATCACTATTGGATGCTTCGATCTGCCACAGAAATTCCCGCTTTTCTCGAAAAATTCTTCACTGCTCCTTTTATTCTAACATGAAATGCGGTTTAGATCAATATGAGTGAAAAGCTGAAAAGCTGGTAGCTGTTCGGAAAGCAAGAAAACTGGGGTAAATGAGCGAAGGGGCTTCGTACTCATTCAAGCGCAACCAATTTGGGTTGGGTGCGCCTCACTTCTACATGTGTAATTCCTAAAAACAGCATGTGGGAGAATAGTCTTGCTTATATCCATGCGATCTTCTCTACCTCTTTCTGCAGATCGTGTCGCGTGGCTTGCACATAGATCATCGTGGTATCCAGCGAGTCATGCCCCATGAGTTGGGCGAGGCGGTGGAGCGGGACAGCTGTCGCCATGCGGTAGCCAAAGCGGTGGCGCAGATCATGGGGACTCACATCAGAGAGCTTCGCTCGCTCCGCATATTTTTTGACGAGATAGCCCAATCCTCGTTCCGTCAGGCGCGCATGGCGCTTCTCCGAGAGAAACAGCGGGGTCGCATCATGTGAGAGTGGATTGCCCAAGACCGGATCATACGCCTGGAGGGCAGCACGCGCGGTCGCATTGAGGGGATTTTCCCGATACTTGTTGCGCTTGCCATGTACGACGAGCATTCCGCTCCGCTTGCCCAGCCGGATGTGTGCGCGGGTCAAATGGCAGACTTCTCGTGCGCGCAGACCGGTATGCAGCATAAGTACAAGAATGGCTCGGTCTCGCGCACTTCCCGTCTCCATCACTGCCGCAACCAACGCCTGTTCCTCCTGGTCGTCGAGATGACGTGGCGGGGTGACTTCCTCTCCCACCAGCTTGACCACCCTGGCCGGGTCATAGCTGAGTTGCCCGGTCGTGACTAACCACGCAAAATAGCGCTTGAGGCTGATGAGCGACCGGTCGACCGAGTTTGGCTTGAGCTGGAGGGTCTGTTGCAGGTACAGCCGATAATCGGTGAGGATGGGCGTCGTGACTGCTGCGGGGAGAAAGGATGCAGCATCCTCACGCCCCTGCTGCCAGGTTCCTTCGCACCATGCCGCAAACTGACGAAGATCGCTGAGGTAGTTCCGAATGGTGGGAACCGACAGGTCTTCTTCGACGCGGAGCCGTTGCTCATAGTGCGTGAGGACATGCTCACCAGCATCTGAGAGCGCTGGCTGTGCGGCTCGTTTCATGACAGCCTCCCCGTGAACTACCTTAGCAGGCATAGTATCGGGTCGTTCCCGCTCGCCTTGCTCGAACAAGAAAGTGGCCTCATGCCCACAGAGATTATGAGCGACTCCGGGTCGTACTCGGATCTTATGTTCGGGTTGTTCTGGAGTCTGGGCTATCAGTTCAGCCCCAGGCTCGCCGAGTTGAAAGATGCCCGCTTTTGGCGCATGGACCCAAGCGCCGATTATGGCCCCTTAAATGGTCTGGCACTGCACCGCATCAATCCCAATCTGATTGCCACCAACTGTTGCGCGTAGCTGGATCGCTCAAGGTGGGTATGGTGCATGCCTCGACGCTGGTGCAGGCTTTGCAGCGCGGAGGACACCCGACGACCCTGGGGCGCGCCATTGCCGAGCTGGGCCGGATTCCCAAAACCCTGCACGTGCTCAACTTCCTTGACGACGAATACTATCGTCGGCGCATTCAAACACAATTGAATCGTGGCGAGGGACGCCACAGCGTGGCACGGCATGTGTTTCATGGCCAGCGAGGCGAGCTGCGTCAGCGGTATCGTCAGGGGCAGGAGGATCAACTGGGAGTGCTGGGGCTGGTCGTCAATATGATCGTGCTCTGGAATACCTGGTATATGCAGGATGCACTCGATGAACTGCGGCGCAGTGGACAAGAGGTTCGACCGGAGGATGTGGAACGCTTAGCTCCGCTGCGCTTCCAGCATATCAATGTGCAGGGGAAATATCACTTTACCCTCCCAGAAAGCGTGGCCCAGGGCCATCATCGTCCACTTCGACAACCTTCCTCCTCGTCTGAAGAGCTTTTCTAAGCTCTCTTTGAGAGAACCTCAACTCTTTGGGCTAGATTCCTATTCCGACTTTCTGTTCCAACCATGGGCAAAGCCCTGCTATTGTCGAAGTTACTGCGGCTTACCTTAAGCATATGATATACTAGCCAGTAACAGTTGCTTACTGTACCCCTGATACTTGTAATGAAGAAAAACACGAAAAGGAGCAGCGACTATCCAGGACCATATCAGCGCTTTACGTACTGGTCAGGCACGCCGCGATCCCTTGCTCGCCTATACCCTGACGGCTCCACTTACCCCACTCATTGGCCGGAAGCGCGAGGTAATGGCGGTATGTAATCTCCTACAAGACCCACAAGTGCGCTTCGTGACGCTTCTTGGCCCGGGCGGCGTTGGCAAAACACGTTTAGGTTGGGCGGTAGCTGGCGAGTTGCTCGATCACTTTGCCCATGGCGTCTGCTTCGTCTCCCTGGCCCCGGTCAGCGACCCCAAACTGGTTATGGCGACCATTGCTCAAACGTTAGGACTCTGGGAAGCTGGAGATCGCCCCTTGCTCGAACAAGTGCGAGCATATTTGCGCGATCAGCACCTGCTGCTGCTCCTCGACAACTTCGAGCAGGTGGTGGCAGCGGCTCCACAAGTGGCCGACCTGTTAGCATCCTGTCCTCAGTTGCACGTGCTTGTGACCAGTCGGGCCGCCTTACGTATTCAGGGTGAATACGAGTTCATGGTCTCTCCCCTGGCCGTGCCTGATCTCCGGCAGCTTCCCACGAACGAGGAGCTGGCGCAGATTTCAACGGTGAGCCTCTTCTTGCAGAGGGCGCAGGCTATTCGATCTGACTTCCAGTTGACTGCTGCCAATGCCCGCACCATTGCGGCTATCTGCGCCCGTCTCGAAGGCTTGCCCCTGGCCATCGAACTGGCCGCGGCTCGCATTAAATTGCTTCCTCCCCACGCCCTACTTAAGCGCCTCGAGTCCCGGCTCCAGGTGCTGACCGGCGGGAAGCAAGACCTGCCAGCACGGCAACAAACGTTGCACAACACGTTGCAATGGAGCTACGACCTGCTTACCACTCAGGAGCAACACCTCTTCCGTTTGCTCTCGATCTTTGTAGGTGGTTGCAGTTTGCAGGCTGCAGAAGCTGTAGCACAAAGCGTGCGCTCTACATCTCTTGCAGACGCTACAGCCAACCATCAGAGGATGGAGGTGTTGGACGGGGTGGTATCATTGCTCGACAAGAGCCTGTTGCAGCAAACGGAGATGGAGGCCGAGGAGCCGCGACTGCTCATGCTCGAGACGATCCGTGAGTATGGCCTGGCATGCCTACAGGAGCAGGGAGAGCTGGAGGTGACGCGGCAGGCACACGCGGCCTATTACTTGCAGTTAGCGGAGGAGGCCGCACTGTATCAATTCAGCCCCGAGGCAGGCAAATGGTTCGAGATAATAGAGCGAGAGCAGGAGAATCTGCGGGCCGCCCTGCAATGGACCCTGGAATACCAGGGCGAGCAGGTAGAAAATGGCATTGAGACGGCGGCGCGTTTAGGCTGGGCATTGTGGAGATTCTGGAGCGTGCGAGGGCGCCTGCATGAAGGGCGTACCTTCCTTGAGCGCGTCTTAGTGGCCTCAGAGAAGAGTGAGGCATCTGTGCGGGCGAAAGCGCTCTCGGCGACGGCTCTGCTCGCCTCATATCAGGGCGATTATGTGCGGGCAGAACAACTCTGTGGAGAGGCTCTCACCCTCTTCCAGCAGCTCGCAGATCAGAAAGGGATCGTCCATGTCCTCGCTGTTCAGATAGGAGTCGCCTTGCATCATCGCCAGTCTTCACACATCCTCGCCCTGGCCGAGGAATCTCTCGCTCTCCTTAGAAGGGAAGGCCACCCCTGGTGGACCGCGTACTTCCTCATTGTCCTGGCGCGTGCAGCCTCTTTCCAGCATGAGTATGCCAGAGCCTCTCAACTCTTTGAGGAGAGCCTGGCGCTCCTGAGGACGCTGGGCTACCCAGGAGATATCGCATGGCCGTTGCTCTACATGGCACACGACCTGATTATCCAGGGAGAGTATACGCGAGCACGGCCCTTATTAGAGGAGGGCCTGGCCCTGTGCCGGAAGGCGGACAGCAAGGGCGGACTGGCCTACGCGCATAGTCTCCTGGGACAGGTAGCTTTTGAGCAAGGGGACGTGGCCAGTGCCAGCTCTCACTTTACCGAGAGCCTGCGAATCAACCAGGAGGTGGGGCATCGACAAAGTGTTGCCCGCTCGTTCTTCTTCCTGGCAAGTGTGATGGCATTGCAGGAGGATTATGTGCAGGCCCACACCCTCTATGAGGAAGGCTTGACCATTGCCATTCCGTTGGAACATCGTGGGTTAATTGCCTCGTGCCTGGAGGCGCTAGCAATTGTGGTAACTGCGCAAGGACAGCCTGCCTGGGCGGCGCGCCTATGGGGGGCTGCCCAAACAATGCATCAGGATCGGAACGCGTCGCTGCCCCAGGCGATGCACGCTCGTGACGAGCAGGCACAAACCACCGCACGCGCCATCCTGGGAGAAAAAGCCTTTACCGCGGCGTTGGAAGAGGGGCGGACCATGTCACCACAGCAGGCACTGACCGCCCAGGAGCCAGTTTCCTTAACCAGGCAGGTGACTACTGCACCGGCGAGCAGCCATGGAAAGACGCGCTTCCCCAATCAATTGACGCGCCGCGAGACAGAGGTGTTGCGCTTAGTGGCAGAGGGACTGACCGATGCGCAGATAGCCCAAAAGCTGGTCCTGAGTTCTGGCACCGTCAGTTGGTATGTGAGGTCTATTTGTGGCAAATTGAGCGTCTCTTCACGCACCGCTGCTACTCGCGCTGCTATCGAGCAGCATCTCCTCTAGCGCCTGACTTCTCTTCCTTTACTATCCCTCTGACACTTTCCACAACCCTATAATGCACGCGGGAGTATCATGCTTCCCTCTAATTCTACAGGGGAATTCTCGAACTGAACCCAAATACCTCGCGCAAAAAATCCTCTACTTTTACAGATGTACTATGGGCCGCCTCCAGGTAGACTATGTGCAGTGGTTCTCACTGACGAGAACCGGGAGACGACTTCTTTCCAGTGAAAATAAAAGTCTCTCTACTGAAAGAAATTTTTGAGCGAAGATTCAAAAGATTCAGAAAGGAAAACACAATGCGAGTATCTCATTTTTGTATGCAGTTCATCAAGCTGAGTTTCATTGTCGTTGCACTGCTTGGAGTGCTGGGCCTGCACGGCACCATTGCCCAGGCAGCATCCGGCCCGATCAGTGAATTCAAAATTCCCACTGCCGACAGTTTCCCTGGCGACATCGTCAAAGGACCCGATGGAGCCAGCTGGTTTACCGAGATTGAAGGCAACAAGATCGCACGCATCTCTACCACCGGCCAGTTCACCGAGTACCCGCTGCCCAATGGCGGCAATCCGCAAGGCATCACGGTTGGTCCTGATAACAACCTGTGGTTCACCGAGACCAGCGGCAACAAGATCGGACGCATCACCACCAGTGGCCAGATCACCGAGTACCCGCTGCCCACCCCGAACAGCATTCCAGAGGAAATCACGGCTGGTTACGACGGCGCTCTCTGGTTTACCGAGACCAACACGAGCCGGGTAGGAGCCATCGATACCAATGGCAACTTCCTCTATGAGTTCCAGGCTACTCCTGGCAGTTCACCGGGTGGCATCACGGCGAGTACGGATGGCAGTATCTGGTTTACCGAGGATACCGGCAATGCCATCGGGCATCTCACCGGTGGTCAGATCACCGAGTACGCGGTTCCTACAGCCGATAGTGGACCTGCGAGCATCATTACCGGCCCTGATGGCAACCTCTGGTTTACTGAGGCCGACGCGGGCCAGGTGCAGTCCTTGAACCCTTCCGGTCAGTTCCTCAAGACATACGCTGTCAACGGCAGTCCGGTTGGCATCACGCTTGGCGCTGACGGTGACTTCTGGTTCGCCGAGCAGAGCGGTTACATTGGACGCCTCACTCTCGCTGGCAACCTCACCCAGTATGCCGTTCCGAGCGGTGCTACCAGCCAGCCAACGAATATCACCCTCGGCTCAGACAACCACCTCTGGTTCACGGAGTTTCGGGCGAGTCAGATTGGCCTCGCCAATACCATGTTCAATCAGTTCAAGCAGTTCACTATCAAAACCGCCAATAGCGTGCCGGTTGGCATCACGAGAGGCCCCGATGGCAACCTCTGGTTCGCCGAGTCGAAAGGGAACAAGATCGGGCGCATTACCACCAGTGGCAAGATCACGCAGTTCAAGATACCGACGGCCAACAGTGGCACCTGGTACATCACCGCTGGTCCCGACAACGCCCTGTGGTTCACCGAGTCGAATGCGAACAAGATTGGACGCATCACCACCAGCGGTACGATTACCCAGTTCAAGATTCCCACCGCCGCAAGTGGACCTGAGGGTATCACGACCGGCCCAGATGGAGCCCTGTGGTTCACCGAGTACAACGGCGGGGCCAACAAGATCGGACGCATCACCACCAGTGGCCAAATCACCGAGTACGCCCTCCCCAACGCCTTCAGTGGTCCGTGGAGTATCGCGGCAGGTTCAGATGGAGCCTTGTGGTTCACCGAGCTGAACGTGAGCAAGATCGGACGCATCACCACCAGCGGGCAGATTACCGAGTACTCCATTCCCACGGCCAACAGTTCTCCGTATGACATCGTTCCAGGGCCTGATGGTGCGCTATGGTTCACCGAGCAGTTTGGGAATAACATTGGACGCATCACCACCGGCGGCCAGGTCACCGAGTATCGGGTACCCACCAGCAAAGTCCAGCTGGCTGGCATTACGGTAGGCTCTGATGGCAACCTCTGGTTTGCCGAAGCCAACACAAACGAGCTTGGACGCATCACTCCGAGTGGTCAGGTCACCGAGTTTACCTTCCCCAACTCCACGAGTGGGCCCTTTGAAATCACAGGCGGCTCTGATGGCAACCTCTGGTTCACGGAGTTGACCGCGAACAAGATTGGTCGTGTCTTCCCCTAAATGAGGTGAAGGACGGGCTTGTGAGCCAGGCAGCGAGCGAGGAGAGATCGTGCGCACGATCTCTCCTCGCTCGCTGCCTGGCTGCTTCCATATGCCTGCAAGGCACATAGGATTGCTCTGCCTCCCTGCAATTCTATAGGGTGATTTTCGAACCGAACCTGTTGTACCTCACACAGAAAATCCTTTATTTCTACGGATGCGTTACTGCCCTCCATCAGGTAGACTATGAGCAATGGTTCTGGTACGCGAGAACCACGAGGCCTCTTTAAAGAGGTAGATCAGTTCATCTACATAATTCCATATGAAGATGTGTGTGAAAGAGTTATACGAAAGGTATTCATTGCTACTTCCAAGCGGCTCAATGGATGAGCCAGAAGATAGACAAGATGTTAAAACAGAACACAAATGAAGGGAGAAACTCATGAGTAACCAGCAATCGTCACGAAGCGGCTTCGGCGGCCAGCATGCCGTGGTTATCGGCGCCAGTATGGCAGGACTCCTGGCCAGTCGCGTCCTGTCCGAGCATTTCGAGCAGGTAACGGTAATCGAGCGCGATCAGCTTCCACAGGAGGTGCAGGCTCGCAAGGGTGTGCCACAAGGCCGGCATGTTCATATATTGCTGCACAGGGGTGCATCTATTATGCAGGAACTCTTTCCAGACCTCTTTCCCGCACTTCTTCAGGATGGAAGCATCGCCATTGATACAGTTGCCGACTTCCACTGGTATAATTTTGGCGCGTGGAAACCTCGCTTCAGAAGCGGCATCACATTCTACAGTCAGAGCCGCCCCCTGCTAGAAGGACACGTGCGCGAGCGGGTAGCGGCGAGAAGCAATGTGCGCTTTCTCGATGCTTGCGATGTGGTCAAGCTCTGTGCCACTGATGATGCGACACAGATTACTGGCGTTCAGATACGCCATCGCGCGGGTGAACTGCACGAAGAAGTTCTTTCCGCCGATCTCGTCGTGGACGCCAGCGGGCGCGGCTCGCAGACTCCTCAGTGGCTAGCCGCTCTTGGCTATGGTGCAGTAGAGGAAAACACAATCAAGGTCAATGTCGGCTATGCGACACGTATCTACCGCCGCCCCGAACACAATAACTTTGACCACGATGTCCTGGCTGTCTACTCGACTCCTCCTGCCGGGAAACGGGCTGGCGTTCTCGCTCCTATCGAAGAGAATCGCTGGATCGTGACGATGATCGGCTGGATACGGGATTATCCGCCCGACGATGAGGCTGGTTTTCTCGCCTTTGCTCGTAGCTTGCCGCAACCTGACCTCTACGAGGCGATTCAAGATGCCGAGCCATTGACGCCGATTGCCATTCATAAGTTTCCTGCCAATCGTCGACGTCACTATGAACGTCTCGCTCGCTTCCCAGAGGGCTTCGTGGTCCTGGGCGATGCCGTGTGCAGCTTCAATCCTGTCTATGGACAGGGTATGACGGCAGCGGCCCTGGAAGCAGAAACGCTCAATACTCTGCTGTACCGGCAACGAGAGCGTCATCCACGTGGAGATATCACGGGTTTCTCGCGCCGCTTCCAGAAGAAGATCACGAAGATTGTGGATACCTTCTGGCTGCTAGCGGCGGGCGAAGATTTCCGTCATCCTGAGGCGCAAGGGAACAGACCCCTCGGCGTCAACCTCCTGAACCGCTATGCGCGTCGCGTTCACGAACTCTCAACGTTCGACCCGCAGGTAACGTTACTCCTCTATCAGGTTTTGCAGGCGATCAAGCCTCCAACGGCACTGTTTAGCCCGCGTATACTGGCGAAAGTACTTTTCAAAAGGGCACCTCGCCAGAGCGATCAGGCAGGAACGAGTGCTTCACCAGAGGTATCAGGAGACACTATCGCCTCCTCTACGGGAGAGCATGAAAAACAGCGGCAGACGGTGTCCTCTGTACAAGAGAAGACCCGCTCGTTGTGAGTACGGAGCAGACACAGAAAAGTAGTCATGACAGGAGGATGAATATGGGAATGACCAACGATGGCCTGTCCTATTGGCAGGCCGAAAGCGAGGGGATAGAACTCCTTGACATCACCATTGGTGATCTTTTAGACCATCAAGCTGAAGCTTTTTCCGACCGGGAAGCTCTTGTGTACTCGTGTTATCCTGAGTTCGGTACGACACTCGACATTCGCTGGACGTACCAGGACTATCATGAACGGGCCAACGCCGTCGCCAAGGGATTACTGGCTCTGGGCCTGGACAAAGGGGATCATATCGCTATCTGGGCTGCTAATTTGCCGCAGTGGCCGCTCTTGCAAATGGCCGCGGCCAAAGCTGGCCTGGTTCTGGTCACGATCAATCCCGTCCTGCGCGCTAGCGAGGTCGAGTACATCCTCAAGCAGGGGGATATCCGTACGCTGTTCTGCATGGCCCGTATACGCGATCATGATTGCCTGGCAACGATCCGTTCGCTCATTACTCCTGGCAACCAACGAGGCGAAGTAATGAGCGAGCGCCTCCCGCTGCTGCGCACTGTATGCCTGTTAGGTATCCCTCCTGTTGATGAATCCCAAGAGGAAGACTGGCCACTGCTCTTCGATGAGATGGTCATACGCGGAAAACAGATCAGCGACGTGGCGCTGAGCGAACGACAAACGTCCGTCACGCCTTTTGATCCAGCCATGATCATCTATACGTCCGGCACAACAGGCTCTCCTAAAGGCACACTGCTGACACATTATGCCCTGATCAATAATGCGCGTCTGCTTGCGAAGCGGTGGGGAGCCAATCAAGATACCCGCATGGCGGTACTGGTGCCATTCTTTCATGCCATGGGGTGCGTGGCGGGAACGCTCGGCTCTCTCTGCCCTGGCAGCTCTCTTCATCCCCTTCTGGCTTTTGATCCCTTGCAAGCGTTACGCATCATCAGCCATGAACGCTGCACCTTTTTGTCAGGAACGCCCACCATGATTACAGCGATTATGCAGCACCCTGCTGCCAGCACATATGATCTTTCTTCGCTGCAACTGATAGGTACGGGCGGGGCTCCTGTCCCTGTTGCCCTCATGGAGCAGGTTAAAAAGCAAATGGGAGCAGATGTTTTTATTGGCTTTGGTCAGACCGAGGCAACGTGCGGCATTACAACAACGCTCTCAGACGATCCATTCGAACTGAAGGCAGCGACGGTGGGCATACCGCTGCCGCATACTGAGGTCAAGGTCATCCATGCGGAAACAGGCAGCGTTCTTCCTGTTGGAGAGCGTGGAGAACTCTGCTGCCGGGGCTACCTTGTGATGGCTGGCTACTACAAGATGCCGGAAAAGGCAACCGAGGCGATTGATGCCGAGGGTTGGTTACATACGGGTGACCTGGCAACGATGGATGGGCGCGGCTACGTCAACATTGTGGGCCGGCTCAAGGATATAGTCATTCGTGGCGGCGAGAACCTTTTTCCACGTGAGATTGAGGAGTTCCTCATTCGCCATCCCAAGGTGGCTGACGTCCAGGTTGTGGGCGTGCCGGATGCCTTTTTTGGTGAAGAGTTGCTCGCCGTTGTTATCCCCAAACAAGGAGAGCAACTGAGTGAACGAGAGCTGCGCACCTACTGTAAGGGAAAGATCAGTCACCAGAAGATCCCGCGCTACTTCCAATTTGTGACCTCCTATCCTTTGACCGGGAGCGGGAAGGTGCAGAAGTTTGTGCTGCGAGAAAATGCCATCAAAGCCTGGGATCTCGCGATTCTGCCGCAGGAATAGAATAGAGAACAGGGCAATTTTTGCTCTTTACGAGCTTTCGTGCAACCAACGTTGGCACGCGGCAATGTCCAATCGATTTGGCCCTGCCAACTATTTGTGGCAATAAGCAGACAGCGGCGAGCGCACACTGGAGGAATTTTACGAAAGCCTCCAGCCCTTTGCAATCCCCTTCATGGCGCTCTTTGAGCGTAATCGGTTACCTTCTCGTTCAGCACTCTCGCGCTTTTTGGCCGCCCTCACCGAGGCTACCGTCGAAGCCCTGCGCACGCTCTTTCTCGATGACCTGCTGAGCCGCCCGCTGACACCCGACAAGCAAACGGGAGGGTTGATAGATCGGCAGGGAAACCGCTGGAGGGTCTTTGACATCGATGGCACGCGGGAAACTGCCCGTCAACGCGCCTTACCCCAGGGAAATGACGTGCCTACGGCCTTTCGCCGGTTGGATGACGTCTGCGCACCTGGCTACCGAGGCCGTAAGCGAGGGGAAGTAGTTAGGATACGCACAACGGTTTCTCAGGCCCATAGTTATCAGTGGCTCGGCAGTTTCGGCAATCGCGGGAACAGGCGCCTTTGCACCGGCGCTCTCCGATGAGGATCAAGAACAGGATCCCGACCGGTGCTGCAGCCACTGCGCCTGGGGGCAGGAGTGCTGGCAGATCATCTCGCAATGGATCTGGAACCTGCGCTTAGAGTGGGGGCATCAGCTTGAACCTTCTTCTGTGCGCACAACGGAGTGTGCTCCTGCTCCTGCGCCGGCCTCGTCTCGGCTTTCAAGAGCGGCTGGCCCGCAATGCTCGCGTTTCCACCGATGGGCCAGTTACGATCAGGATGTTCGGCGTCCCAGCAGCCTTTGCCGCCTCGCTCGAGTGGGCGACGGCTTGACTCTGTCCTGACCGCCGAGGGCGTCCTTCGGCTCGGACAAGCTGGCTTCTCCGAGGGAAGTCTCATGCCCTCTTTTCTCGTCTGGTGCTTACTTCTTCCACTCCGCTGCCTGCTTCGCTCTCCCTCTCACTGGTTTGGCCGTCTCTGATGAACTCCCCGCCCGCTTCCGCATGACTTTCGCCTCCCGATCAACGATGAGCTCTTCAACCAGCTCGTTGCGCATCGCGTGGGTGTTTCCTGGAAAGGTTAGTTCATACATTTTCCTGCAAAGATGTGTTGATATCTGCTTCTTCTGTGGAATGCACCGGGGAGACCGACAAAGGCATCTGTCGCAGGAGTCGGATAGCCAGGAGCGCGATCCAGCCCCAGCCGAGGATGATGGCGATGCGTTCAAGCAGGCCCGCTGGTGCGTTAGGCATGAGGCCTTTTTCATCGAGGACTGCCACCGTGAGGCTGGCGATGAAGGATGCCACGAGTATTATCCCTGTGACCAGCGAGTAAGAGGCCCAACCGCGCCAAGCAGGATCGCTTGCGAAGCGGCGGGCCAACACGAAAATGGCAATTGCCAGAGAGCCGAAAGCGAGAGGAGCACCGATGCCATGGATCGTTCCATGCAAGGTCTGAACGCCACCTGAGGAGCCAGGTGGATAGCCCAGGCTCGGATCGGTGACGAAGATGCCGACGATGATGAGGGAGAGCCCGAAGATGCCTAGCAGCAGCGGACCCCAGGTGGAACCTTTGCCCGAGCGAAAAACCTGCCGCAGTCCGAAAGCGAAGCAAAGGACCAGTACTCCACAGATGAGGAAATTCGCGATTTGTATCCAGCCCTGGTTGCTCAGGCTGAGTTCACTGACGAAATTGTGCCAGGCGCTGTAGCCGGGGCGTGTGACATCCTCGACTAAAAAGACCAGGATGAACAGGAGTGGGCCGATTGCTCCACACACAATCAGGAACCTGATTAGCAGAGGATAGTTCAGGGTTTGATTGTTCTTTGTCAGCATACTATTTTCCTTTCCTTTGTCAAAATGCAATAATGAGGAACGTATGGATTGCAATGCATCTATTGTAGAGGGGACGCGGACCACGATCACGAAATTTCCGCCCGGAGGCATCGGCTTCGATTGGGCATTTCTTGTTCCCTGCACCTGGTTGATGGTGGGCATCTCCCTTGACGGGTGGGTGCATAATCACATTCCGGCACTGGAAACCTTCTTTACGCCCTGGCATGGGGTGTTGTATTCCGGCTACCTGGCTATTGCTGTGTTTCTCCTGGTCGCGCTTGCGCGCAAGCACCGGAGAGGTTCTTCCTGGCAACAGGCCCTACCCGCAGGTTATGGCTTATCACTCTTTGGCGCAAGGAGGGAGCAAATTAGCGGGAGAGCAAAAGCCTCGATGATTTCACCATCCCAGAGGTGTTACAGAAACAGCGGAAAACCGGGAGTGCCTTTCCCCGTCTCCAGGTAGGATTTCAGGCGCTCCAGGAAGTACTCCCAATTCGCGTATGTCTGTTGATAGGCCTCATCGTTTCTCCTTTCTTTGCGAAATGGTTTCAGCATTTCCATCGTTTTCTCTCCTCGTTTTGTCGTGATGACTCCCTACAAAACGGGAACTTGCATATTGATAGCAAGCAACGCTTCTTCCAGATTCGGCTCGGCAGATCGGGCGTCCTCGTGAGGACGCGACGCACTGATGAGACGGAGATACACGCCCTCGGGCTTGCTAATCATCGTACTCACCCGGCTTGCCATCTGCAAGCGTTGAGCCGTCGCCGGATCAACGGTGATTTCCCATACCTTGCCGTTTGCCTGGGTTAAGAGCCCTTGAGGAGTCGTATCAGTAAGGATGCGTCCTTCGCGCAACACCACCAGGCGGGATGCGACCGCTTCGACGTCACCCACAATGTGCGTAGAAAGCAGGATGATACGTGAAGCGGTCAGGCTCGCCAGTAGCGTGCGAAATCTCACGCGTTCCTCAGGATCAAGACCGGCGGTGGGTTCGTCCACGATCAGGAGTTCCGGGTCGTTGATGAGCGCCTGGGCAATGCCGATGCGCTGTTTCATGCCTCCCGAGTACGTGGTGAGACGCCGGTCCGCCACCTGTTTGAGATTGACGAGTTCCAGCAATTCCTCCACGCGTTGGCGAGCCAGGGTGGAGGGTAAGCCTTTCATCGCAGCCAGGTACAGCAAAAATTTGCGCCCGGTAAACTCTGGATAGACGCCGAAGTCTTGCGGCAGGTAGCCCAGCACCTGTCGCAAGCTACTCCCATGTTTCTGTATATCTTTGCCATTCCAGTACACGGCTCCTGTGGTTGGTTGCAAAAGGGTCGCGATAATGCGCATGAGTGTTGTCTTGCCCGCTCCATTGGGGCCAACCAGCCCGATCATGCCAGGGCTGCAGCGCAATGAGAGGTCGCGCAATGCCCATGTCGTGCGATATTGCTTACTTACCTGCTCAATGATGAGTTCCATGTGTTGTTTCCATCCTTCCTCTGGTGTTTTTTCTCATAGGTGATTTTACGGTAACTCCTTTACGCACGCATATCGCGGAAGCGACGGAACAAGAGCGTTGCGAGGATGACGACAGCGATGCCGAAGCCAACCCACGCCAGGCGAGGAATAATCCACGTCCTCATATCCGGGAGCTGCTGCTCGAGCGTGTACAACTTCGAGAAGAAGACCTGATTGCTGACATGTTGGGTTTGCAGAACCAGTTGAGTCAGCATCTGACCGGTCGACTGTGCCTGCGCGACCAACTGGCTGGTCGGGTCCCAGGCGGCCAGATTTCCTACATGCAGTCGACTGATGATGGGCGCGCTCAGAAACCAGAGGAGCAGCAGGGCTACTTTGATAAACATGGAGAGGCGCGGCCAGAGCGTCCCCAGTGCGAAGCTGACGCTACTCAGAATGAGAACCGGCGGCAGGAAGAGAACTGCCCACAGGATGGTAATGTTCGACAGATCCGGCGGCACAGAGAGGCTGGCAGGCTGCACCTGATGCAGGAGCAGGGCGACTGAGATGATCGAGAGGAGCATGACACAGGCCAGGCCCAGGCTCATCAGCAAGCTCACCAGGTAGCGCCCGCCCACATAGGCCCAGGACGGGATCGCGGTCGTCATGAGTAATTCATGCGTGCGCCTCTTCAGATCGCGAGCAACGGCATCGGTACAGAGAAAAGGGATGAAGAGCGCCATCACCATACCGAGGTAGGTGGGCGTCGTGTGGAACAGGCCATAGGTGCTGAGCCAATCGATACCAAAGGTCCGTACACCGAAGGCGGTCGTAACCGTTTGCGGATCAGTATTGGTGCCGAGTGCCAGTTCGAGCATACTGGCAAGGGCAAAGACCAGCAGTGGAATGAGCCACGTAGACCAGGCAAAAGCCAGCCGGCGCAGTTCCCAGCGTATCACTGTGACCAATGAGTTTGGATGACGAGCAGGAGAGAGCGGAGAAGCTCCCACTGACTTCGAAGATGTTAATGATGTAGCCATAGTAACCTCTTTTCTCTGTGCTGCACAGGGCAGCGTCTTTTCAATTTTATTTGATAAGGAGAGTGATACCTTAGGCGTTTTTTGGGATGCGTGACGGGTCTGTGAGCCGGACAGTTTCATGGGGTCGTTGCTACTAAAAGATGACGTGGAATCTGGAGTGTGAAACGCCAGAGTGCGACCGCCAGCATGACGGCTCCTATCCCACCCAGAAGCAGCTCCCCGGAGAGGCTCATCAGGATACCGAGATAGCCTGTACTGAGAACAACCAGCAGCAGCCAGCTACTGTAGGCCAGCACGGTTGCCAGCAGTATCGAAAGCCATAACGAGAGAACCAGCGCCAGGCTGGCGACAAGGAGCAACGGCATCAGCCAGTACAGCGTCACCACAAGGAAGCTTCCATTGCCATGTATCCAGCCGACCAGGCTCAGCAGCACCCCCAGGCTCACGTCGTACCCCAGCACTACGACCAATCGCGCCACGATGAGTTGGAGCGCAGATGGAGGGCAAGCCAATTCCCACTCCAGGGTATGCAGCCTGACGCCACGAAAAGCGCTGGTCACGCTGAGATAAGCCAGCAAGGGCGCGAGCGCCCTCAGCCAGGCAATCGTCAGCGGATTCTGGGTACTCAGTTCAACGATTGCCCCGATCAAAACGATGAGCAGGCTGAATATCCAGAAAGGGGGGTGCTGGACGCTGACCTGCGCGCGAGCAGTGTGCAGCAGCGTGATCAGCCGGCTGCGCTGCACCATGCGCTCGCGAATGGCCTGGCGCACGGCTGAGTGCAGCGGCATCGCCTGTTCCAGGACAGACAATAGGCGCCCCCGGTCAGCAGAGGTGATGCGCCGCTCAGGCCATTCCGCCAGTCGTTGCACAACGGGCATCCAGGCAGCGATTTCAGCCGGGCCTGCATCCAGTTCTTGCAGGGCTTCCTCCAGGTCATTGAGATCGTTGTTCTCCACAGGTCTCCTCCTTTAGAGATAGGTGTCCGCTGATGTTGCCAGAACACTCCGTAATCGCCGCAATCCAGTAGAGAGTCGCCATTTGACCGTTCCCAGGGGAATATCCAGCGTATCAGCGACCTCTTGCAGGCTCAAATCACAGTAAAAACGCAACCAGAGCGTCGCCCGAAACTCCATACTCAACAGGTTTAAGGCGCCGACCAGTGTGGATCGCTGCTCGCCGCGCAAGGCCTGTTCTTCTGGACCAGGAACAGTGTCTGGTATCCAATCCTCATGTTCAGACGCCAGAGGCGTTGAAAGCCGTATAGCACTCGATTTGAAATGGTCGCGAACCAGGTTGGTAGCGATGGTATAGAGCCAGGGTTTGAACAGGCGATCACCACGTGCAGTGTGCTGGCGAAGTACGCGCAAGAACGTCTCCTGGGCAAAGTCCTGGGCAAGTGCCCAGTCCCCGCCGAGCAGCCGGTCGAGATATCCAGTCAGCGCCTGCTGATACCGCTCGACCAGCGTGGCCAAAGCAGTCATCTCACCTGCCATAACATCGCTGAAGAGCTGCTCATCACTCAAACGCTCCATGTCAGTGCTTTCTTCCTACGGTGCTTGCCTGTTCCATCTGCGTTCTTCACATACACGAGCGAAGGGAGCAAAAGGTTGGCGAGGGCAAACATATGATATCGGTCTTTCTCGTTGCTGCGACATAAGAGGTGAGACATTACCTGCTCAAGTGTTCGTTCCGGCTGTTGCTTGCCATCTTTCGATCTCCAGCCAACTAAACCATCCGGTCTCTGGTCTTGACCAGCTTTCCCAGAGGGGATAAACCTGGACAGGAGTCTCCAACGGGAGGGCAGCATGCCAAAGGAACAGCGGACCTTTACCAAGGAATTCAAACTGGAAGCCGTGCAACTAGTGCGCACGAGTGGCAAATCTCAGGTGCAAGTGGCGCGAGTTGGGCATTGCTGATAGTACGTTGCATCACTGGTGCAAGCTCTTTGTAGATCAGGGTCAGCAGGCCCTTGTCGGCAGTGGGCATCAAACGCCACAAGAAGAGGAACTGCGCCGGTTGAAGCAACTGGATACTGAAAGCTGTGGAAAGACCTGCATCATGCTGGGGTAGGTCGCGAAGTGAATGCGCCCATCGACTTTGATTGCTCCGCCCTCGATACGCACGCGCGACTCATCAGGAACGTGATCTTTGAAGGCATCTTCAGCCTGCTTCACCAGTTCGCGCCGATCAGCCAGGAAAAGCACACGTTTGACCCAACTCGCTCGTATAAGCATCTGCACTAGCGCGATAGTCGTGCGCGTCTTACCCGTACCCGTTGCCATAACAAGCAGAAATTTCCGTTGCTTCAACCTCATGCCATCGATGATCGTTTGAATAGCTCGAAGCTGGTAATCACGCTCAACAATTGAGGGATCTGGCTGGAACAGATGGAGGGGTTGTGAGTACTGGCGCAACAAATCCAGTCTTTCCAGGTCATCCTGTGTGAAAAAGCCATTAATCCTTCTGGCCGGATATCTTCCCTTATCCAGGAAATATGTTTCATCTCCATTACTGAGGAAAATAAAGGGGAGCCTGCCAGTCTTCTGGCTAATGCGCTCCGCATACTCGACAGCCTGACGTTCCCCTTCCAGGGGAGAACGAGAATCGCGTTTCGCCTCCAGCACCACTAGTGGTTTACCATCCTTGCCCAACAACACATAATCGGCAAATGCCCTGCTTCCCTCAGTGCCTGCTGAGGGCAAGTAATCCTGGGAACGTTCCCTTATACCCTTACCTGTTCCTGAGAGGAACATCTCTGTGACCACGTTCCCCTGATTCCGGCTCCAACCGGCTTCGGCAAGCTGCTTATCAATATTCTCTTGCCTTATTTCTGCTTCTGAGGGCATCTCTTCTATATCCACCTCTTTCTACAGATCCGATCAAACTCAGTTTTTGTGAAATACTATCTGGCCCTGCCAAATATTTGTGACAATGACTAAAATCCGACAACCCCTACACGTCCAGCTTCGCGCTCTTGGCATGGCTCTCAATAAACCGCTTGCGCGGAGCTACCTCGTCTCCCATCAGCATGTTGAAAACCTTGTCGGCCTCCACCGCCTCTTCAATGCTCACCTTCAGGATTGTGCGACGGGCGGGGTCCATGGTGGTCTCCCAGAGGGTTTCGGGATTCATTTCGCCGAGACCTTTGTAGCGACCGACTTCGGGCTCTTTGCCGTTGTGCGTAGCCCTGTACTCTTCGATCAGACGATCGCGCTCCTCGTCGCTGTAGACGAACTGAACGTTTTTGCCCGTTTTGACGTGGTAGAGCGGCGGCTGCGCAATGTAGAGGTGCCCGTCGGTGATCAGCGGCTCCATGTAGCGGAAGAAGAAGGTCAGCAGCAGCGTGCGAATGTGCGCGCCGTCAACGTCAGCATCGCACATGATGACGATGCGCCCATAGCGCAGCTTGGATTTGTTGAAGTGTTCGCCGATACCGACACCGATGGCAGTGATGATGTTCTTTACCTCTTCGTTGGCCAGCATCTTGTCGAGTCGCGCGCGTTCGACGTTGAGAATCTTTCCACGTAGCGGCAGGATGGCCTGGAAGTGGCGGTCGCGACCAGACTTTGCCGAACCACCTGCCGAATCACCCTCAACCAGGTACAATTCGCATCTGTCGGCATGTTTCTCGGAACAGTCGGCCAGCTTACCAGGGAGCGTCGTGTCCAGGGCGTTCTTGCGCTGGATCAGGTCGCGGGCGGCGCGGGCGGCTTCGCGCGCGCGAGCGGATAGCAAGCACTTCTCGATGATGGCCTTGGCTTCGCTGGGCGTCTCCTCCAGGTACTTGGTGAGCATTTCCGCGGTGACAGTTTCCACGATGGGACGTACTTCGGCGTTATTCAGCTTGGCCTTGGTCTGCGCCTCGAACTGTGGATTGGGAACCTTGACGCTGACGACCGCCGTCAGGCCCTGCCGCACATCGTCACCGGTCAGGTTGCTGTCTTTTTCTTTGAGCAAATTCACTTTGCGCGCGTAGTCATTGAGCGTGCGCGTGAGGGCACTGCGGAATCCGGTGATGTGCATGCCGCCATCGACGGTGTTGATGCCGTTGGCGAACGAAAATTCGGTGGGGTTCCAGCCATCGTTGTACTGCACGGCCAGCTCGACCTTGATCCCATCTATCTCGCGAATGGTGCTGACAGGGCGGCCCATAAGACGCCCGCGGTCTTTGTTCAAGTAGCGCACGAACGAGACGAGACCACCCTCGAAGTAGAAGGTCACCTCGCGGTCGGTACGCTCGTCTTTGAGGGAGATGGTCATGCCGCGGTTCAGGTAGGCCATTTCGCGGAAACGCTGCGCCAGGATGTCGAAGTTGTAGTCGCGCGTCTCCATGACTGTCAAATCAGGCAGGAACGACGTGATCGTACCGGTATCGTCTTCTTCAACGAGGTCCACTTCCATCAGTGGCGTGACCGCTACACCGCGCTCGTAGCGCTGGCGGTACAGGATACCACCGCGTTTGACATCGACCTGGCACCATTCGGAAAGCGCGTTGACGACGGAAACGCCGACACCATGCAGGCCGCTACTGATCTGGTAGCCGCCGCCGCCGAATTTGCCGCCGGCATGCAGGATGGTCATCACAACTTCGAGCGTGGAGAGGCCGGGGCGCTGGTGGTGTTCTTCGACGGGGATGCCGCGGCCATTATCCTCAATCGTTACCGAGCTGTCGGCGTGGATGATGACCTTTACGGTATCGGCGTAGCCCGCCATTACCTCGTCGATGCTATTATCGACGACCTCGTAGATGAGGTGATGCAGACCGCGCTGGTCGGTTGCTCCAATATACATGCCGGGGCGCACGCGGACGGCTTCCAGGCCTTCGAGAATTTGAATGTTTTGTTCGCTATATCCACCATTACCGTTGCCGTTTACTTTCCCATCGCCATTGCCGTTGCCAGTTTTTTGTTCAGGATAGTTACTAAGAACACTCTTATTCTCGTCTATCTGCTCTGCCATTATGGATTCTCTCGTTTTTGCCATAGCCTTGATACGCCCCTTGTAAACACCTTCTTGTACATATTTTCTATATTATACACCTTATACTGGCACATTGTCAGCCATATCTAAGCTGTATGCGGAGATAATAACTCTGGTGGATGAGGCATTGTTTGGACCCGGATGGGCTGTCTGTCTTCTCGTAGAAATACCTCAACACCTTAGATTGGTTTTCTCATAGAGCGGAGAAAACACGGTAATATGACCATATTCTTTCACCTCTCTATTATACCACAATCCGCTCGACAAGCAAAATTAGGGGGCCTTTTGGTAGGGGTAATTCATCGCAAGATATTACGACCTCGCGGTAGGGAAGAACTGGCCTGCGAGGTCGTAATATCTTGCGGCTCATTGTTTCAGTAGCGGTTGCCCAGCTGGCCACTCATAGGCATTCCTGGCGTACTCTGCATCCCTTGCATGACCGGCATTCCCGGCATATTTTGCATAGGCCCGGCAAGATTTGTGGCGCAGTAAGGACAGAATGCCCAGCGCAGTTCGAGCAGGCGCTCGCACTTGGGGCAGGGGCGCTTGAGTTTCTGGCCGCAGGAAGGGCAGATCTGGAAATCCGACTCGACGCGCGCGTGGCAGTTATTGCAGGTCTGGCGCTCGGTCATTTCGGCCAGCAGCGATTCTTCTTCCAACTGGCGTTCGTAAATCTCCGCCAGCGTCTGCCGCGGGCGCAAGATCATGTAGATGAAAAGCCCGCCGATGAAGAAGAAAGCGACGAGCAGAGTTGCCAGTATCTGGGTCAGGAAGTCCTGCGAGCGCGAGCGAATATCGCGGAACGTCCAGACAATCAAGCTGATCCAGAAGATGACAATAAATGCGACCAGGAAGCCGATAACGATACCCAGTACCTTATTTAATGTATCTAGCAGGCTGCTTGAACTCGATGTTGTCGGCCCGGTCACGACTGTTGGCGTCGCAGTTGGAGTGGGAGAACCGGCCAGTAGAGATAATGGTTGTGTTTTGGAAAGAACCTGAACAAAATCCGCAATCACAGGATTACCGTCCCTTTCAGAATAGCCTCGGCTCCTATGCGCCTGAGCAAGCAGGGGCGCGATACACCTGGCCCCTACGCGTAAGCCGATAGGAGTTAGCGCGCATAGTATGAGCGCCTGCAATAGTTATCATAAGTGAGTTTTCGGGCGCATGGTATGCCTGTGTGCGCCCCTACATTCATCATAAGAATACAACGCGTAACAGAGATACAAAGACAACAGAATAGGACTTAGAGGTACGACAACTATTGAAACAGTATGGTCACTATCTCCCCCGCACGTATACCTACATGTACTGCTTCTCCTGGGCGTCCCCTCACGCCATCCTCGCCGCTCCAGAAGATTTGCTCCTGTCGTTCCTCCAATAAGTTTGTCACAAACGCGCGCGTGCAGGCAAACTCAGGTAGAATTTTGCCCTCTACAGCATGGCCGAGAGGATTATACACGCGCACAATTGTACCCTCTCCATCGTTGCTGCGCTTGATGGCGCTCACAACCAGTTCGCGCGGCTCAACCTCCACCTGCGAAGCTCGCGAGTCCAGCACTCCCTTGTGCTGTCCCGTCACGCTGGCCCAGACCGGTATATTGAAAGCCTGCGCCTCGCGCAGCACAAGCGCCTCCTCCGCCTCCCAATCGCCGCCATGAGGCACGAGCGCGTAATCGAAAGCCTGCTCGCCCAGGCATTGTGCCTCCGGCGTAAATTCCATCGGGCCGGCATGCCCATGACGAGTAGAGAGGTCACCGCGAGAAAGCCATTCCACACAACGTAAAAGGGTAACAGCAACTGCCATTCCTCCCGGTTCGACGCCTGGGCCTTGCTGCAAGACCTCGTATTCCGGCAGGCCGCGATTGAGTATACCCAGCCCGATTGTGCCATTGCTGATATCCACAAAGCGCTTCTGCGGGAAAGTGTTGACCGGCGCTTCCGCCCAATCCGAAACATCGGCAGGACGAGGAGCTGCGACGGGTCTCATACGAACCTCAAAAGTACTTTCCGCGGCAACATGCTCTACTGTATATGATACAGGGAAGACCACACGCAACCGGTGATCTTTAACCCTGTTATCAATACGAGTATGAATGGCAATACGTCGCACACCTGGAATCAGGGATACTTCGCTTACGATGGGACACTCGATCATATTGGAACTGCGCTCGTCGCGATCAGGAGAGCAGGAGGCCGGTAGCAGCCAGGTTCCCCGGATACGCAGCGTCGCCTGTACTCCCCCGCTGTTGATCACTTCAATCTCAGGCGGGTCAATCGGCTCGCTAATCAACGAATCTTGCGCCGGCGGGCTGTAATTGTACAGGTCGCCTACATCGCCGCCATCCACAAAGCGGTTGAGTCCTGTAAAGACTGCCCCGGTCTGTTTATCCGTGATGGTAAGTGTTCCATCATCCCTACTAGCTACAACGTTGTAGAATTCATTTTCGATGCATGCTTGCTGTTGCGATGCCATTAGAGAAGTTGAGGTCACCGTGACATCATTTTGCAATCCTCTTGGATAGACCCAGAAAGTTTTGAAGCCAAAAGCAGGCAGATCGGCTGCGACAAATTCGATGGTCTCGCGCGCTTCATCAATCAGGGACGCCTCAAGAATATCGATATCTTCGCCCTGGATCAACGCCAGCAGGTCCCGCTCAGCCTTAATCAAGGCCTGTTCATCGACGGTTACACGTCCACGCGGTGTGATCATCACTTCGACCGAGGCTGTACGAGGTTGTTTACCCATCTCAAGATGAATGCGGCTGATGACATAGGAACTCTCAGGCTGCCCAAGTAAGGATGTCACCATGCTCTCGGCTTTATGCACAAGTTCACCGGCGGCCTCCGTTCCTTCAACAGCCAGCGCCGCGGCCAGCGTTTCACGTGGCAAGGTCATAGAGCCGAGATCCTGCGTCCAACGATTAATGATGGCGAAGGGCATATGCCTGCCCTGCTCGTCGACAATGGCTGCATCCGCCAACGAACCGGGGAACTGGATCACGACTCGCACTTTCTCTGTGCGCGCTCCCGGTGCCGGATTGAACACGACGATGGGTATAGGCTCCAGATCCTGCCCGGCTTGCAGTGATGGGAAAGGCGCGCGCGTGTCAATCTTCGACATAATGCGGTCGATGGCCTGCCCAACCAGGCTGTTGCCGACCTGCTGGCTCTGAGCGAAGCGCACGTTATTTTCACGATGGACCTGATCGATGCTACAGCCACAGATGCTGTCATGGGGATGATTTTGCAGCAAGAACTTCCAGGCAAGTTTCACCAGGCCGGTGGGATATGGCGCCCCTAATTGGGATGCCCAGACAGTCAACGGTTCAACCGCGTGCTCCAACAGGTGTTCTGTGAAGGCATTCTGTTGCTTGATCCACATGCGTGTGGAGAGGACTGAAGGCAGCAGATGCGAGAACTGGCTGCTGCGCATATCACCGCTTAATACCTGTAATGGAGCGGCATCAGGATTGCCCGCTTGCCTGCGCACAACATCAACATACTGCGGCAGCGTCCCGATTTGTATCCGAATGGAGCTGTATTGAGGCGCATCCGCATTTTTTCTGGGACGCGCATACTTCGCCAATAATTGCTGGTGTTCAGGCTCAAGATGCGCCAGCAGTTTGTTCACGTTCGCGATGATCTCCGGCAGGCCATTCTGCGGCATCAGGTGATCGGAGCCGTTCATGAACAAGAGCGTATCAGTGGTAGCCTTAGAGAGGAGCGGGGCAGCGAGCAATTCGACGCGCGTGATGAATTCGTCTACATTCAGCGGCATCTGGCGCGCATTGGAGTATCCAAGAGCATCGGCAAGATGAATGACCAGCACACGCGTGCCGTCGGGAGCAGTCCAGTAGAACTCGCTTTTCTCGGCCTCCGCGCCAACACCGCGCCAGAAAACGGCGTTATCGATGCCGAACCCTTGCAGTATCTGGGGCAACTGCGCAATATGGCCGAAGCAATCCGGTACGTAGCCAACGCGCATTGGCTCTCCAAATTCGCCGGCCTGCCGCAAGCCCCTCTGCAAGTTGCGTACCAGCGATTCACCACTGACCAGGAACTCGTCCGGCTGGATATACCAGGGACCGACCTGAATGCGACCGGAGCGCGTATATTTCTTCAGGCGCTCCTCCTGCTCCGGTTGCACCTCCAGATAGTCTTCCAGCACGACGGTCTGTCCATCTAACAGAAAATGAGTGAAGCCAGGGTCGTTGTCCAGGATGTCAAGCAGGCTGTCGATTGTCTGTACCAGCCGGAAACGGAACTGCTGAAAAGTCTGATACCATTCGCGGTCCCAATGAGTGTGTGGAACGATGATGATGTTGAGCTGCTGAGCCATGGTCTCCCTTTTCCAGGATGTTGCGGGTAAAAAAATAGCGTCTTCCTTGCGTCACTATGATTAGTAACGAATGATACCGGGTGGTAGTGACTTTCCATCATTATACTTGATAAGCTAACTTTTAGACAACCTTTCACCTTTCACGCTTAAAATTGACAGTCTGCTTTTTTCCTGATACTATTTCATCGTATGCCGTTCTGTATTTCACGTGGATGAGGTTGCACGCAAACAAATCAGCCGGGGAACGACCACAAGAAATCACCGGAGAAATCAGTCTTGCGTGGGAATGAGTAATGTGTTACACTAAAGGAACTCGTACATGCGTTCTAGAGGAGGTTCTTCATGGCCCGAGGGAGTAGCTATGGCGATAAACCCCCGCTGACTCCTTTACCTTTTCCGGTCGACGCGCCAGTAACCAGGCGTGCCACCCGTGTGCTGCCGGAAGCGCAGCCACAAAAGGAAAAAGTAACACAGATATTACCAATAAGACAAAAAGAGACTCAAGCTTTCACGTATAAAGGCCCTCACCCACTGGCGCGGCATCGCTCCTGGCTCGCACCGTTTATCTTATGTATAGTTATCGTCGTACTGAGTTCTTTCGTGCTGATTAGTGCGGCTGTTTTTCAGCGGCATGATAATCAAAATCTTGTCACGTATAATGGACAGTCCTTTCCTATTCAAGTAGGTGGCTCTATCAGCGCGTTTAATACCTGGCAGAACAGCACCGGGCCGATAGCGACCAGGACGCCTATTCCCGTACAAGTAAGCACAGGACCCTATTCCGTACTGGGCAAGCCGACCATTTCGGCTGCTTTCATCAACCAGGTACTCGCCGCTTACGGGTCGCCCGCCGCGGGCACCGGACAGCAGATGTACGACCTGGGCGTGAAGTACGGCATTGACCCGGTATACGCGCTGGCCTTCTTCATGCATGAAAGTCTCTTCGGCACGACCGGTGAGGCACGCACCACATTGTCACTTGGGAATTTGCGTTGTATTCCTACACGCCCCTGTATCGATCAGGATAGAGGAGGATACGCGCAGATGTATAGCTGGGTAGACGGATACGAACAGTGGTACAAGCTTATACGCAATCTCTATGTTGCTCAATGGGGGCGTGTTACTGTTGATCAAATCATTCCCAAGTACGCTCCCAGCAGCGACGGTAATGACGAAGCTGCGTATATTGCATCGCTCAAGCATGAGGTCGATACGTGGCGAGCGGGGATTCTCAGGCCGTAAGCAGTCCCCGTTCGTGCGCCTTGCTCAGCGCCTCGGTGCGCCCCGAGACATTGAGTTTCTGGTAAATGTTCGCCAGGTGGAAATTGACTGTCCGCTCGCTGACAAAGAGCCGGGCGGCAATTTCCTTATTGCGCAGGCCGCGTGCCAGCAGTTGCAGCACTTCCTGCTCGCGCGCCGTCAACATCTCATGGGTGATGTTTCCGCGGGCCTGCTGGCCGAAGCGCGAGATCAGGCGCCCGGCGATCTGCGGCTGTATCAATAGTTCGCCGCGCGCCACCGTTCGTATGGCATGAGCCAGTTCATCGGGGGAGATATCTTTCAGCACGTAGCCGTCCGCACCCGCTTGCAGCGACTCATACAGCAATCCCTCGCGATCAAGCGTTGAGAGCAACAGGACGCGGGTTTCGTTATTGAGTTGTTTTATCTGCCGTAAGGCGCCCAGGCTGGAATTATTGGGCAACAGTGTATCCATCAAGACGACCTGCGGCCCCAACTCCATCATCTCGCTCACCGCCTGCACGCCATCAGCTGCCTCGCCCACCACCTCAAGATCAGAAAAACCCTCCAACATGTGTTGCAATCCCGCGCGGGTCACCGCCTGACCATCCACTACCAGAACCCGTATGCGCCCTTCTGGATTTGCTTTAGTGCCGGGAGTATCGTGGAACAGTGAGGCCTTCGCTTCAGAGTGCATATGATGATTGTAGGGTACGCGCACCTGTACCTGGGTTCCCTGCTCCAGGCCGGCATGTATCTCTAATGAGCCACCGAGTAGTTCAATACGAGCGCGCAGGGCATCCAGAATGGGCATCTTCCATTCTACCCCTCCCACTGCCTGTCGTGAGGCCGGCACAAAAGGTGGCGCGGGAGCACCATCATTATTCGCGAGAGTCGCTTCGTCGTCCTCAGATGGCACCCCATCGTCTTCGATGCTCATCAGCAGATCATCGTGTCCATACACCAGTGTGAAACGCAGCTTGCGCGCGCCGCTGTGCCGCTGAACCTGGCTGAGGGCCTCCTGGCCAATGCGGTACATCAGCCGCTCAATATCATTGGAAAGGGGACGCTCTTCGCCTGAAAAGGCCACACGGCTTGAAAGGCCCAGTCGTTCCGCCGTCTCGTCGACAAGACCCGAGAGCGCTCCAGTCAATGAAACGCCGGGTAGATCGACCAATTGCAGTTCACTGCCGGTAATACTCACTTCGTAGAGTAGTTCGCGCGTCATCTGCTCAAGTACTGACAGCCCATTGCGCATAGCATCTCTATCAAAAGGCATACCGTTCTGAGATGAATTATCCCCCGCCTCGTTGCTCACAAGATTTTGCAGCGCATTGATCTGAAGCATCATTGCGCTCAACCCCTGGATGAGATGCACGTGATCTGTTTGCTGTAGAGCGTCTGCGGTTTGCATGCGCTTTTCCCTCTGGCCTGCTCATCGATAAGATACAGGTACATTATCGCATATATTTTCCTGATGATTCATCTACTAAGGCTAATTACAGATGATGGCAAAGTAACTGACAAACCGGCAGGGGGTCGAATATGGTTTTTTACAACGTATTCCGGCAATGGACGCGCGGGGCGATGAAGCGGCCCGTGAGGGCCGCTTCATCCTAGTGTACGGCCTCCAGCACGATTTTTCCGTCCTTCGCGTCGATGTCCACGGTATCGCCGTCACGCACGGTGCCGTCGAGGATGGCGCGGGCAACCCGGTTCTCCACCTCACGCTGGATGACACGCTTGAGGGGGCGAGCGCCGAACTGCGGATCATAGCCCAGATTCGCCAGCAATTCTTTGGCCCTATCGCTCAAATGGAGCGTGATGTGGCGCTCGGCCAGGCGCGGGCGCAGGCGATTGACCTGTATTTCCACAATCTGCTTCATCTGATCGCGCGTGATCTGGCGGAAGACAATCACCTCGTCAATGCGGTTGATGAACTCAGGCCGGAAGCCCTCCTCACGCAGGCGCTGGCGTACCAGGCGCTCTATGCCCTCCTCGTCCATACCATCGAACTCATGCAGCCAGGCTGTACCGACGTTGCTGGTCATGATAATGACCGTGTTCTTGAAATCGACTGTGCGACCCTGACCATCGGTCAGACGGCCATCATCGAGGATTTGTAGCAGCACGTTGAAGACTTCGGGAGCCGCCTTTTCGATCTCATCGAAGAGAATAACGCTATATGGGCGACGGCGCACAGCCTCGGTGAGTTGACCTCCTTCTTCATAGCCCACGTAGCCGGGAGGGGCGCCTATCAACCTGGCGACACTGTGCTTTTCCATGTACTCCGACATGTCGATGCGAATGAGTGCGCGCTCATCGTCGAAGAGAAATTCCGCCAGTGCGCGCGCCAGTTCAGTCTTACCAACGCCGGTTGGACCCAGGAAGATGAAGCTGGCCAATGGACGATTGGGGTCTTGAAGCCCGGCACGCGAGCGACGGATGGCATCTGAGACGGTACGCAATGCCAGTTCCTGTCCAACCACGCGCTCGCGCAGGCGATCCTCCATCGTGAGCAACTTCTGCACCTCGGCCTCCATCAACTTGGAGACGGGAATATGCGTCCATTTCGAAACGATCTCGGCGATATCCTCGGCATCGACCTCTTCCTTGAGCATACGCGCCCCCTTGATGTTGGTCAGCTTCGACTCCATATCCTGGATGCGCCGCTCGAGGTCGGGTATAGTACCATAGCGAAGCTTGGCGGCTTTCTCGTAGTCATAGGCGCGATCAGCCTTCTCGAGGTCAAGTTGTGCCTGTTCCAACTCCTTCTTCAACTGGCGAATTTGCTCGACAGGCTCTTTTTCACTCTCGAAAGAGAGGCGCAGGTTGTGCAATTGCTCGCTCAAGTTGGCAATCTCTTGCTCAACTCTGGTGCGACGCTCGCGGCTGGCCGGGTCGGTCTCTTTTTTCAGCGCTTCCTGCTCGATCTGCAACTGGCGAATGCGGCGGTCCAGGGCATCAATTTCCGCGGGTGTGCTGTCGAGTTCCACGCGGCGGCGGCTGGCGGCTTCGTCAACCAGGTCGATGGCCTTGTCCGGCAAGAAACGGTCGGTGATGTAGCGATTGGAGAGGATAGCGGCAGCAACCAGCGCGCTATCCGTGATGCGCACGCCATGATGCACCTCGTAGCGCTGTTTAAGCCCGCGCAGGATACTGATGGTATCCTCGACCGTTGGCTGGTCGACCATCACGGGCTGGAAGCGGCGCTCCAACGCGGCGTCCTTCTCAATATGCTTGCGATACTCGTCCAGGGTGGTTGCGCCGATGCAGTGCAGTTCGCCGCGCGCCAGCATGGGCTTCAACATGTTGGAAGCATCCATCGCGCCCTCAGCAGCTCCCGCGCCTACCAGCGTATGCAGCTCGTCAATAAAAAGGATAATATTACCCTCGGAACTGGTCACTTCTTTGAGTACGGCTTTCAGGCGCTCCTCGAACTCGCCACGATACTTGGCGCCTGCCACCAGCGCGCCCAGATCGAGAGTAACGACCTGTTTATCGGCCAGCGTTTTCGGAACATCGCCGCGCACAATACGCTGGGCCAATCCTTCAACAATCGCGGTTTTGCCCACGCCCGGCTCGCCAATCAGCACGGGATTATTCTTGGTGCGGCGGCTCAGCACCTGGATGACGCGACGAATCTCTTCATCTCGCCCGATTACCGGATCGAGCTTGCCCTGCTCCGCCAGTTGCGTCAGGTTGCGGCCATATTTCTCTAACGCCTGATATTTGCCCTCGGGATTTTGATCGGTCACACGCTGCGCCCCGCGAATCGATGTAAGGGCCTTCAAAACATTATCGCGTGTCAGGCCTGCCGCCCTTAATGCTCGCTGCACAGGCCCATCGCCGGTATTGAACATGGCGAGCAAGAGATGCTCCACGCTCAGATATTCATCGTGGAAATTGTTCATTTCCTGCCACGCATCGTCCAATAGCTTGCGCAGGCGCGGCGAAATGCTCGGCTCGCTGCCACCATAGGCACGCGGCATGCGCTCAATATCGTTCGTAATCATACGCTGCGCCGCGGCCAGGTCGCCGTTTACCTTGGCGATGATCTGCTGCGTTACGCCGCCTTCCTGATCCAGCAGCGCCGCAAGCAGGTGTTCGACCTCTATCTGACTGTTATTGTATTGCTTTGCTAACTCGTTTGCCTGAGTTATAGCCTCTCGTGCCTTTTCAGTGAATCGTTCAACTTTCATAGTCTGCCTCCCATAATCTATCCTTCATAGTGCATCTTCTATGATATTCTAATAGTTTACTTAGTGCTTATCCGAAAACCTCTACTTTTTATGCACTCAGCATTCTATGAGGGAAAAGAGGTCAATCTGAACGTGCTTCTTTTTGCCCCTATCGCTCAGGATTGAGCAGGCCACGTTCTATGGCGAGAGCAACGGCTGAAGCGCGCGAATCTACTCCGAGTTTGGCGTAGATGCTGGCAAGATGGGCTCCCACTGTGCGGATACTGATACCTAAACGAGCGGCTATTTCTTTGCTGCGTTCTCCGCGCGCTACTCTCTGAAGAATTTCTCGTTCTCGCTCGGTCAGTTCCATGCCTGGAACTGTGTCCAAAGAAGGCGTTGCATCTTTCGCTTGCGATGACGTCAGCGCAAACACACGCGCCAGCATTTTCGGTTGGAGGAGCACTTCACCACGCGCTGCTGCCCGGATCGCATGAAAAAGTGTTTCACGATTGGTGTCTTTTAGAAGATAGCCGCAGGCACCTGAGCGCAGTCCACGCACCATCAGATCATCTTCGTTGTACGTGGTCAGGATAACTACCGCAATCTGCGGCCAGGTGTTGCGAATATGCGCAATGGCCTCCAACCCATCCATGCCCGGCATCCGCAGGTCCATCAGGACCACATCTGGTTGGCATTCCTCCACCACGCGTAGCGCCGTTGCACCATCCGCCGCGTCTCCGACCAGAGTAAACCCTTCTCCTGCCAGTTCCAACATCATACGTAAGCCCTCCCTGACCACCAGGTGATCATCGACAACCACCACGCGAATGACCTCTTGCTCATTGCTCATCACATCTACCTCCCTCTGTTCCCAGAAGTCGCAAGCGAATGGTGGTTCCCTTGCCCGGAGCACTGATAATCTGAAGGTGCCCTTGCAGCAAGCGCGCGCGTTCGCGCAATCCAAGCAAGCCATAATGACCGGCCTGCCGCACCGCAGCTTCCGGGTCGAAACCAATCCCATCATCTCCTATCTCAAACGTGCATCCCTGTTGATCACAGTTCGCGCAGATCCAGGCTCGCGTGGCCTGCGCATGGCGCGTAATGTTCATCAGGCCCTCAGCAACCAAGCGCAGGAGATGCTCATGTAAAGCAGGCGGAAGCAACAGCGTTTCCGGCAGAGAGCAGGCACAGACGATACCAGTGGCGGAGGTAAAGCGTTGGATTTCGTCCTGGACTGCCTGGAAAAAGCTTTGCGTGTTCTGCGTTTCGGCGCGCAAATCCTCGATTGCCGCGCGCGCCTCTGTGATCGTGGCCCGTGCGCGTGTCATCGCCTGTTGCACAATGGCTTGTGCCTGATTGGCTTGCTGTTTGAGTAACAGGGCATCGACCGTCTCCAGTTGCATGGTCAAACCAACCAGCCCCTGGGCCAGTATATCATGCAGTTCGCGCGCCATGCGCTGGCGTTCTGCCATCAATGTAAGATCTTCGACCTGAGCCGCATATTCCTCCAACTGCTTGTGGGTGGCTTCCAACTGGTCGTGCGTCGTCTTGAGTTCCGCGTGGGCGCTTTCCAGTTCTCGCAGCATTGCCTGGTCCCTCTGGTGCGCTCGGCCCTGCTGGATATAGAGCAAGACGCACGCGATGACAAACAAGATCAGCGTTGTACTCCCAGTTAAGATGCTGGTCAATTTATTCACAGCCCCAGAGCTCAGGATGGATACAATCTGCGTTCCCTGGGCCAGGCCAAAGAGGAGAAGGCAGCCCGCTCCTACCAGAATCGCCAGGCGTGTTTGCTTGAGCAGAGTAATGGCCTCAATGGTGAGCGCAAGACAGAGGCCAGGGATCGCACTCTCAGCCTGGGCCAGAAAAAAGATCAGAAGCACAAGTCCTCCCTGCGCGAGAAAAGAGAGCAGGAGATCCCAGTTTTTGCGTAAAGAGAATGCACCCCAGTGTAGCCCGGCATGCACGACCATCAGGAGTGTAAAAAGGATCAGGTTAAACTGAGGACCACTTACGGCTCCTGGGGGCACCTTGCCAGGATTCTGGCTCTGGCCTGGCAAAGCTGTTTGCAAGGTTTGAATATAGACCAGCACTATCCACAAAAGGAGAAGCCAGCGCAAGGGAGATGTTTGATTGCTGCTCATGTGTGTGTGTTCTCTCATCAGTGTTTTCCTCTGTAGCCCGACCACGCTCTGACTCTCTTTCAAATACTTTCTGGTCTCGCCTCAGCCTCTCACCTGTTCAAGTATAACATGGCTGGCTGGATAGCACAACAGCCATTTCAGCAGCTTTGTTCGCCGAAACTACCTATGCCTCTTTCGGCAATTTTTGTTGCCCGGTTTACCGAGACGCGTGTGCCGGAAATGCTGATGTCAGGGATCTGAGAGAGAGATAGACTGGTTTCAACAAGCAGAAGCCAGGGATGAAACTATATGGCCTTGCAAAAGGGGAAAGAATTTATGACACAGGCGATCCTGCCAATGACATTAGTTGTCGGCATATTCTTGCTACTAGGAGCGATGATTTACCTGGGCGTGCGTAACCCGGTCTTGCTGCGTCTGGGGTTGCGCAATACGCTGCGCCATCCTACCCAGTCACTGATCATCATCGCCGGTCTGGTGCTTTCGACCGGGCTGATTACTACGTTCATTGCGCTTCCTGACAGTCTCAACGCTTCAACCGTGGCTGATCGGCTGGCACGAGTTGGATACGTGGATGAGGCTGTCACCGGTCCGCTGACCCAGGATCAGGTGACACAAGCTCTGACAGGCCTGGGAAGGCTATCGCAGGTACAGGCGGCAACAACAGCCTTTCTTCAAGGGGCAACGGTGACCTCCGAGCGGACGCAGGTTTCCTTTGGCAATCAATCTGCTGATGGCCTGTATCTCCTGGCAGTCCCGCCGGCATTTGACCAAGTCTATGGACCTATTACTGACAACCAGGGTCATGCACTTCATTTTGCAGACCTGCGCCCTGGCGATGTGTTCATCAGTAATACGTTGGCCCAGCGTTTTGATATTCGCCCTGGAGATCGTCTTCAGATGAAACAGCATGGCCTGGTGGGTACATTTCCTGGCGCGGTACGGGCTATTCTTTCCCATGATCTGGTGTTGACTTCGGCTGAGCTTGCCGGCAATGCCGCGTTGCCCGAGGTCATTGTGTCCACGGCAACGATGCAACAGGTGTTTGCGCAGCGCTATCATCTGTCCTTTGTTCCCAATCTCTTGTGCGTGAAGAATGTCGGTTCGGGGGGCCTGGATGATAGTGGACCTGGTGGCAGCCGCAGCCAGGCCGTGCTTCACGTGTTGCAATCGATTTTCAGGGTGGCTCCCGTCGATACCTCGAACCCGGAGATTACGCGTTCCTCCACCGATCTGACCAACGTCAGCATCCATCCACTCAAACCCGGCGCGGTCACATTCCAGGGATCGGAGAGCTTCGCAGGCAACGTCTCCCTGGTCCCGATTCTCAGCGACAAACTGGAACTGAGCCTCTCCCCTGCGGCGCGGCAGCTTTTTCTTTTGCTCCCGACGTTCTCCTGTTTGCTGGTGGTGGCAGGCATCTTGTTGCAGATCCTGCTCAGCCTGCTGTTGGCAGTAGAGCGACGGATGGAGCTGGGCATGTGCCGCGCCATTGGGTTACAACGTCGTCACCTGGTCTATGCCCTGCTGATCGAGGGGTGTGGCTACGGCGTGGGAGCCTCGTTGTTTGGCGTCGGACTGGGGATTGCAGTCCTGGCACTGGAACTGGTTGTGCTTGGACAGGCTCCCACCCTTTTTGATCCGAATGTGCCTATTCATACGGGACGTATTGGGCTTTTCCTGTCTGTGAGCTGGCAAAGCATCGTGACGGCCTGGAGTATCGGGGTGCTGCTCACCGTTGCTGTTGTGGGGATCTGCTCCATCTGGATAAGCCGCGCGAACATTGTCGCAGCGTTGCGCGACCTGGATGATCCGCCCACAGCGCGCATTCCACTCCAGATGATGGTGCGAGCTCTCAGATGGCAGTTCTTCGATGCCGCTGGAGAGCTGCTGCCGGAGACGCCAGCAAAGCGCCATGCTCGGCTGCTCGGAATGGCTGGCCAGATCATGTGGGAACTGTGCGCGCGGGGCGTGCTTCCTCTCATTCTCGGTTTTCTCTGCTTTGAAGCAAACATCCTGCAGGAACCGCCAAACGCCTGGCTGCAACTGTCGAGTATGGCACTGTTTATCGCTGGCGGGGGACTGCTTGCCAACTGGGCCCTGTCCCAGTTCGATCTGGCACCATCTCTGGTACACCGGATTAGCTTCAGTCTCATAGGCCTGGGATGGCTCGCCCTGGGGCTTCAAGCGGGTATGACGCTCTTTGTGCAGGCCTTCGCTCCCACCGAAGCAGTTTTAGCCCGTGGCTCGTCTGTCGAGCAACAGCCCGTGCTCCAGACGCTCCTGGTGCTCTTTCTTCCCCTGCTAGGAGAGGTGATTCTCGTGATGAGCAACGCTGATCTGCTCGTGGGCGCGCTCTCCCTGCTCGTGCGCTGTATCCGCAGGTTGGCCCCACTCAGTCGTCTCAGCCTGGTCTATCCACTCACCTTCCGTTTCCGGGTGGGAGTGACTGTCTTGCTCCTCGCGCTGATTACGTTTCTGGTGCAACTGCTGGCGGTGAACAATCTGAGCGCCATTCAACAAACGCAACTGCCGTTGACGACCGGGAATTTTCAGCTCGAACTTTCCACCACTGATCCACAGGCAAGCCAGATGCTGGGACCACAGCTCCTCGCGACTCCGACCACGCTGCGACAGGATATTGCCGTTGCAACACAAATGCGCTTCCTGTACAGCCCGACCGGCCCTACAACACCTATCGTGCTCCTTCCCGGCCATCCTACCTACGGCTCTGGCTATCCGCCAATGGTCGTGGATGCGACCTACCTGTCGCAAACCACGATGCCGATGTACGCGCGTGCGCAGGGATACACTTCAGACCAGCAGGTGTGGGCAGCAGTGCGTGATCAGCCGGGTGACGTGGTCATGCACTACCAGGATGGCCTAGGGCTTCCGGCAAGGAATGGATTTGCGCCCTTTGGCGTGGATATTCCTGGTAGCGCGGCTCCAGGTGCCACCCACCACCGGGTCACGGTGGTTGGGATCGTGGCGGGCAATACACACTGGCCAACGATTTTCCTCTCGCAGAGAACAGCGGCAGCGATGGTTATGCACCCCTCGTCCTGGGTCTATTACTACTTCCGGTTTCAGCCAGGAGTCAGTGCCGATCAGGTGATCAGTGATCTGCACCGCACGCTGCCCCTTTCCGCATATAGTGTAGAACTTCGCCCACTGGAGGAAACTGATCAGAATGCCTACACGGCCAGTCTTACCTCGTTTTTGTCGAGCTACCTGGCCATGGGCCTGCTCTTTGGCGCTTTCTCTATCGGAGTGATTACGAGTCGGGCAGTCGTCGAACGCCGCCAGCAGATCGGGATGCTGCGCGCGCTGGGCTTTTCTCGCGGCCTTGTCCGGCGCTCGTTTCTGCTCGAAGCGAGTTTTCTCATCACCCTCGGCTTAGTCATCGGAACTATTCTAGCCTGGTGGCTCTATATCCAGGTTGCCCACGCGGCCTCACTGAGTGTTGCGATCCCACCTGTCCCTGTAGTGGTGCTCTTGATCGGCAGTTACCTTGTAGCCTTTGGCTGCATCGTCCTGCCCGCGCGGTACGCTTCGCGCATTCCCCCCGCTGAGGCTCTGCGCTATGAATAGAAACATGAACAATGAAAATGCTGAAAAACGAGGAGATAATAATTCCATGCGTGATAACAACAAAATCCTGAAAGAACAACCGGCTTTGCAGCTCTCACAGCAGAATGGCTCACCGGCGCGACCGCGACGTGGAGGCTTCATCTTGCTCATCATCCTGGCGGCAATGGTCATTCTCGGTGCCGGTGGCTTGATGCTCTGGCAAGCATCCATGTACCCGGCTGCACCGTCCCCCGGCACAACAAAAAACGTCCAGGCAGGCTCATCGACAAACGCTGCTGGGCCAGGAAAAGGTCCTGGTGGAACAATCCAGGCAACTGTGCTGGGCCAGAATGACCCGCCAATCTACTGGGAGACCATTCAAACGCAATTTGCTCAGGGCATCCATCTGAGTGTGGCTCAAACACAACAGGAGCTTCAAGCTGCCAATGCCCAGGCAAAATCGCAGCAGAGCGCAGATCCAGGCGCGGCAGTCGCTATAGTAGCGCAGCAGCAGGGCATTTCGACCGACCAACTGCGCCAGATTGAGATTGGAGCGATTCAACAGGGCTGCGCACAACTGGTTCGCCAGGGCGCGCTAACTCAGCAGCAGGCCGATCAACGCGTGCGGACCGTGCAAAGCTGGGATCAGAATGCCTTAAACCAGTATATTCTGTACGCCTTTTCCACCAATCAAAATACTCAGAAGCACTAGGAGCCGAGCCGCAGGCAAGCGGCGGCTCTCTATTCCAGAAAAGATTAGCATAGAGAGCGGCTGCTTGCCCGACTCTCTTACTGATCGATCACACAGATAAAGGGGCATGTTTCATGAAAGCAGAACAGGCATCACCGATTGGATTCACGAATACAAGTCAGAGCCAGGTTGAGGCCATCCAGGTTTGCAAAATCTATGATACAGGCAAACTCAAAGTCGAGGCGCTCAAAGGGGTGAGCTTGCACATTCGGCGAGGGGAAGTGGTCGCGATTATGGGACCAAGCGGCTGTGGTAAGACCACGTTATTGAACTGTCTGAGCGGCCTTGACACTGTGAGTTCGGGTACGGTGAAAATCGCCGGGCAGGATATCCGCGCCCTGTCCGATCGGGAATTGACCGCGTTTCGCGCTCGCGAAATGGGTTTCGTCTTCCAGACGTACAACTTACTGCCCGTGCTCACCGGGCTGGAAAATGTCGAGCTTCCTCTGCTGGTGAGCGGCGTTTCTCCCAGGGAAGCCCGCGCGCGCGCCAGAGCGAGCATCGAGCAGGTGGGACTGCTCGATTGGGCACGGCACCGGCCTGCAGAGATGAGCGGCGGTCAGCGCCAGCGCTTTGCCATTGCGCGCGCGCTGGCCACGATGCCCTCAATCGTGTGGGCCGATGAGCCGACCGGGGCGCTGGACAGCGCGACCAGTCAGGAGATTATTGATCTGATGCTCCATCTCAATCGCGAGCATGACCTGACCTTCGTCTGGGTGACGCATGCCATGGAGGTGGCCCAGCAGGCTCATCGCCTGGTCACGATGCGCGATGGGCGGATCGAGGATGATCGCCGATTGCAGGACGAGAGCCCCGGACCTTTCGCCACAGAAATGACTCGTGTCACAGGCGTCAGGCAGGAAAGTGAGGGCAAGCATGAATAATCTCCTCTCTAGCTGGTCTCCAACATCGCTCGCCCTGCTCCTGGCAGCGCTTACAATGGGCATTTTGCTGGTCATGTTCGGGTTGGGGGCCAGTAATCCGTTGATCCGGCGCATGGGCCTGCGCAATGTGGTGCGCCGTCCCGGCCAGACCCTGATGATGCTGATGGGTCTGACGCTCGCGACGATTTTTATCACTGCTTCGTTTGGACTCCAGGAGAGTTTCAACCAATCGATGGTCTCTGACCGCTTGCTGAAAATGGGCAATGTCGATGAAGCGGTGAGCGGCACCTTTACCCAGGCACAGGTCAACGAGGCGCTCGCCCACCTTCGGCAGATGCCCCAGGTTCAGGCCGCGACTGGCATTCTGTATCTGCCAAACGGGGCGAGCATTCTCTCTGAAAGAACCGCGCTGAACAATATCGATCAATATGTCTACGGGGTTCCGCCAGCGTTCGATCAAGTTTACGGACCCCTCTTCGATAATCAGGGGCACCAGGTGCATTTTGCGGATCTGGGTCCTCACGACGTTTTTGTCAGTAGTACGGTCGCGCGCGATGAGGGTGTACGGGCGGGAGATCGGCTCCAGCTCGTGTTCGAGGAGCAGACCAATGAGACACTGGAAGTCACGGTGCGCGCGGTGCTTTCCCATGACCTGGCGGTGACTGATGGTGAGTTAGAGTTCAATGGCTCCTATCCTGAAATCATCATGCCGCTCGCAACCGCCCTCACACTCGGCGCGCAGACGCATTTCGGAGTTCTTATGCCCAATGTGCTGTGTGTGAAAAATGTGGGGTCGGGCGGCCTGGACGATATCGGTCCGGATGGTAGGCGTGGCCAGCCGGTGCTCGATTACCTGGCGCAGTTCTTTCATGCTGCCCCTGATACGCGAGGCTTCTTCCCGACCTACTTCGATTCGGCGATCCTTCATCCCCTCAAGCCTGATGTCGCTGAGAGCCAGGGGAATTTCTCGCCACTGGATAATAAGAGCGACTATGATGCCTCGCCTGCCGCACGCCAGTTTTCATTGATGCTACCCGTTTTCACGGCGTTGCTGGTAGGAGCCGGCCTGCTCCTGCAGGCACTGCTGTGCCTGTTGCTGGCTGCTGAACGCCGGGCAGAGCTGGGGATGGGCCGGGCAATTGGTCTGCAGCGCTCTCACCTGGTGCAGGTTTTGCTGATCGAGGGCTGCGGGTACGCGATCATTGCCTCCACGCTCGGCCTCCTTCTGGGTCTGGGAGCGGTCGTGCTCGAACTGGCGCTCCTCTCTCAGGTACCGGCAGCCGGGGTGCTCTCCAGTCATATAACGCTCCACTTGGCTGTAAGCTGGCAGAGTTTGCTCAGTTCGTGGTGTGGGAGCGTCCTGGTGATCCTGGCGGTCGTCTTCATCACAGCTACCTGGATCAGCCGTATGAACATCGTGGCAGCCATTCGTGACCTGGATGAGTCTATCTCTACGCTGGTGCCTTTCAGAGCGAGGCTGCGCTCTCTCTGGATGTCGCCTCGCGACGCGGAAGGCCAGCCGTTGCCGGAGACATTCGCGCGCCGTTTCTCTCGAAAGACGGCTGCTCTGGGCCAGTTGTTGTGGGAAGGCTTTCGCCGTGGTCCGGTCTGCCTGCTGCTGGGAGGTATGCTGTTCAAACTGACGTCCACGCAAGGAGGAAGTTGGATGCAGCAACTGAGTGTAGCACTTCTTCTCATGGGGGGAGGGCTGCTGGTGAGCTGGCTGATGATGATGCTGAAAGCTCCCGGCACGCTCGCCCGGCGTCTGGGCTTGAGCCTGGTCGGTCTCGGCTGGCTTGTCTACGGTATCTGGACGGGCAAAAACTTGCTGCTGATCATTTTTACCTCTGATGTCTCAGCATTAGGTTCCCATGTGTATATCGATGCCTCTCCTCCCGATGTCCTGGTCGGCCTGTTTTTGCCACTTTTCGGGACGGTGCTGCTGGTGATGAGCAACCTTGATCTCCTGGGAGCGCTGCTGACCTTCTTGTTCCGCCGTGTGCGTGGTCTGGCCCCGATCAGCCGTACCGGGCTGGCCTATCCACTCACCTTTCGTTTTCGGAATGGCGTCACCGTCACGCTGCTCTGCTTGATTGTCTTCCTGGTCGTTCTGGTGGTCTCCAATAATCTGAGTAGCATTCAACAGACAGCTAGTCAAACAACCACCGGCAATTTTCAGCTTGAGATCGTAGGCGAAGAACTTGATCTGTTTGACTCGGCTCTCAACGCGCAGTTGCTCGCGACCCCGCAGACACTGCGGCAAGAGATTGCGCTGGTGACACGGATGCGTTTTGCGTATGATCCCCATCACGCTCAACCAATCCGCCTCTCGCTGCCAGGCCACCCGGTTTATACCTATACCAAAGCCCCCGGTCCGCTTGTGGTCGATAACACGTTCCTCTCAAACACGACCATGCCTCTCTTCGCGCGGGCGCGAGGGTATGACTCAGATCGCCAGGTCTGGGATACCGTGCGGGATCAACCGGGGTACGCGGTGCTGCAATATGTCGGAAACGATGGATTGCCGACGAATCAGGGCTTTGCGCCCTTCACGGCTGAGATACCGCAGACTGGCGATCCGCATGCACCGTACCGCCAAGTGACTGTGATCGGGCTGCTGCCCTCGAATGCCTACTGGGGGACCATGTTCTTCTCCGAGAAAACGGAGACCAGTCTTGGGGCAACGCCCTATAGTCGCTTCCCCTTTTACTACTTCCGAATCCAATCAGAGGGTGATCTGGCCCAGGCTGCCACCGCGTTGAACAATGCGTTCCAACTGAACAGACGTGGTTTGGTTCTGAATTCGCTTGTGCAGGATTCGCTGAATGCCTATACCGCCAGCTTGACCCTCTTTCTTGCAATCTACCTGGTAATGGGTTTACTCTTTGGCGCCTTCTCTCTGGGGGTGATCACCAGTCGTGCGGTAGTGGAGCGGCGACAACAGATCGGGATGCTGCGTGCCCTGGGTTTTTCACGCGGCCTCGTGCAGCGTTCATTTCTCCTGGAAGCAAGCTTTGTGATCACGCTGAGCGAGCTTTCAGGCTCTCTCCTGGCCTGGTGGCTTGCCTCTCAGATCACCGTCCCGGCAGGCCAGGCATTTTCTTTCCCATATAGCACGATTGTCCCGCTTTTCGTAGGAAGTTACCTTGTAGCTCTGTTGTGTACGCTCCTGCCTGCGAGGAAAGCTTCCCGCATACCACCAGCCGAGGCTTTACGCTACGAATAGGACGTCCGTGGAGAAAAGAAAACGTTTTTGATCGTGAAGAAAGGATAGAACAATGTCAGAAGAACAGACACAAGAGGGAACAAGGCCGGAAGTATCAACGCTTCTCCAGAGCAGGCCCCAACGGCGCTCTCGCCGTGGATTAGCACTCCTGCTCTTCTTGCTGGGCGGAGTTGTGATGGTGAGTGTGGTAGCCTTCATCGCCTGGCAGGCTCTCTCGCTTGGTTCGAATACGACAGGAACAGGTGCGGTGATCACTCCGAAAGGGAATACTAACGGTGGTTCTGCCGTTCCTCCCGGTTGGAATGATCCCGCGACCTACTGGGATCCGATCAGAACAACGGTAGCCCAGGGACTCCATCTCAGCGTTGCTCAGGTCACGACGAGATTACAGGCGGCGTCTCTTCAGAGCACCTCCACTCCCATCTCTTCTAATAAGGGCAGCCCGCCCGACCCCGGTGCAGCCATGACCGCTCTGGCAGTCCAGCAGGGCCTTTCAATCGAGCAACTGCGCACGCTCGAACTCAATGCCCTACAGAAAGGCTGCGACGCCATGGTTGCTCAGGGAAAATTGTCGCAAGCAGAGGCGAGCCAGCGAATGCAGACGTTCAATAGTTGGGACCAGGGAACGTTGAACTGGTACGTGATACACGCGTTTACCGGCCAGTAGTTTACCCGCATTGAGCAAACCAGAATCAAAAGGCTTTACTCTCACAGCGTGTGTTTCTCGCTCCTTACCAAAGAATACTTGGAGAGGAAAACCATGCAAAATCAAGTGAAGGAGCAAGTCAGCGCCAGTTTTGTAGGGTCTTCCTCTCCAAAGCCATTAAGGGTCTCGATGTTGAAATGGGTCCAGTTACTACCACAACCTGAGGAGGATTAATCCGTATGGCACGAACATATCTCTGGAAAGTTAGTGATGCATTTTGGGAGCGCGTCAAACCGTTGCTTCCCGCCGCGCCGTCACATGCAAAAGGGGGACGTCCCAGAATGGATGATCGACGAGCATTTGAAGCGATCATCTATATCCTGCGCACCGGTGTCCAGTGGAATGCGCTGCCCAGAGAACTGGGAGCGAGTTCGACGGTGCATGATCGCTTTCAGGATTGGGAACAAGCTGGCTTCTTCCAGACACTGTGGCAAGCGGGACTGGAGGTGTATGACGATTTGCAAGGCATCCAGTGGGAATGGCAAGCGGTAGATGGAGCGATGACGAAAGCGCCTTTCGGCAAAGCTGCAACCGGAGCTAATCCCACCGATCGCGGCAAGTCAGGAGTCAAGCGCAGTCTCTTGACCGATGGGAATGGGATTCCTTTGGCCATAGTCATCGACGGGGCCAACCGTCATGATGTGAAACTGCTGTGCGCCACCCTGGACGGCATTGTCATTGCCCGTCCCGAGCCAACCGAAGAGCAGCCGCAGCACCTCTGTTTGGATGCAGCCTACGATGGAGCACCAGCGCGTCAGGAAGTTGAGACTCGCCATTACGTCCCACATATTCGCAGCCGTGGTGAGGAGAAGCAGGAGAAAGTCCTCACCCCTGGTCATCGCGCGCGGCGCTGGGTAGTGGAGCGAACTCACTCGTGGATCAATCGTTCGCGTCGGCTCCTGGTGCGTTGGGAGAAAAAAGGGGAGAATTACCTCGCTTTCCTTCACCTGGCCTGTGCTCAATTGATCTTTGCCAAAGTAGAGGTTTTCGGATAAGCACTTAAAAGTATAACATGTTGAGCCAGTATATGCAAGAAAGTTTGAGTGTGATGCTATCAAGTTTTTATACTCGACAGAAAATTGCCGGTATGTTAAACTCTAAACAGAAATAAGGGGTAGGAGGGGTCTTATGCTATGCCAGGACCGTTCGATAGTGCTGCCAAGCGTTTATTGAGGGAGAAGCCGGAACATTATGTAAAATGGTTGGTCGATCAGGCCACGTTCGTGCGCCAGTTGCCAACCGAACTGAAGAGCCGCAATATCTATGCCGATGGCCTGCTCTATATTATGGTAAATGGGAAACCGGAGCTTTTGCATATTGAGTTTCAGACGAACAATGATCCAAAGATGGGTCAGCGTTTGCTGGAATATAATATACTGGCTTCGAGTGAAAATGATTCGCTACCCGTTTACACGGTTGTAATCTACCTACGTAGCGATGGCAACGTTCCGAAGTCTCCTTTCATACGGAAGCATTGGAACGGCAAAGAGTATCACCGATTTGATTTTGAGGTCGTTGAACTTGCTAAAATACCGGCAAGGACGCTTCTTGATAAGGGATTGCTGGGGGTGTTGCCACTTCTGTCAATGACGGACGGAGGCACAGAACCAGCAGTGATGGAAGAAATGACTACAATGTTGTTGGATGCCGGTGAAAGAGAGTTACTGGCTCTCGCGTTCATGTTTGGCAATACCATTAAGGGAGGTCAGGCTTACAAGGAGTGGTTCAAAAGGAGGCTAGCTATGCTGGATGATCTTCTCGAAAAGTCACCACTTTATCAGGAACTTCTTCGCAGAGGCGCTGAGGAAGGTAGAAAAGAAGGTAGAAAGGAAGGGCTTGAGGAGGGACTTGAGGAAGGGCGCAAACAAGAGCGTCAGCGAAGAATACAAGACCGACGCGACACTGTTGTAAGCTTCGTTCAGATGCGCTTTCCCGAGCTTATTCCTTTAGCGGAGCAGCAGGTGAATTCCATTCAAGACCTGGATGAATTACATAACCTGCTTCTCAGGTTGTTTGCTGCTCAGGATGCAGAGGAGGCCACGCAGCTTTTAACAGAAACGCACGAAGAGTAGTCAGGATAGATGACACAACAGGTACAGGAAAAACAGACCAGCGCACAGGTCGCGGCAGCTATCGAAAGCGTACTTTTTGTCTCCGGACGGCCGCTTGAACGAGCAGAGCTGCGCAAACTACTGAATATCGATGACAGCGAACTGGCCGGTGGTCTTCAAATATTGACGGAAAGCCTGGAGAGCCAGGGGCGCGGCATTCGTTTGCAGCGGCTGGGCGAGCAGGTACAGCTTGTGACGGCTCCTGAGAACGCGCGCTATGTGGCGGCGTTGCTGGGTCTTCCTATGACGGCCCGGCTCACGGCTGCCGCGATGGAGACACTGGCCGTCATTTCCTATCGCCAGCCGATAACACGCGCTCAGATTGAGGCGGTGCGGGGCGTCAATAGCGACCGGGCGCTGGCGAGCCTGATCCAGCATGGCCTGGTTGCCGAAATTGGCCGAGCGCAGACGGTTGGTCGCCCGGCCCTCTTCGCGACAACCCCCGAATTTTTGCAGCAATTCGGCCTGACCAGCCTGGAACAACTGCCGCATACCAATGGGAATAGCCCACCCGTTTCATCCGATCACCAGAAACAGGAGAAACAGTAATGCGTCTTGGCCGTCACATGCCCACCAACGCGAAGCCTGTCAAAGCTGCTGAAATCGCTCGCTGGCTCGGTTGTAACGCTATTCAAATCTTTGCCAGCAATCCGACGGGCTGGCGACCGGCAGGAGATGCGCCGGCAGCATGCGCTGCATTTGCCCGGGTCGTCCAGGAACTAGACCTCAATCCCGTGGTTATTCACGCTCCCTACTTGATAAACCTGGCCTCGCCCGAGGATGAGATCTGGGACAAATCCATCTCCCTGCTGCGCTGGACGTTGCAGCGAGGCGCTCTATTAGGGGCTACGTATGTCGTCTTTCATACCGGGAGCCATCGCGGTTCGGGCGTGGAAGCTGGAATCGCGCATATCGCCGGGGCTATTAAGCGTATCCTGCCCGAAACGCCCCCAGAAGTCATGCTGCTATTGGAGAACGATGTTGGCGCGGGCAACTCGTTGGGGCATAGCTTCGAGCAGATCAACGCCGTGCTGAATCTCTTACCGGAGTACCGGGAACGTGTAGGTGTGTGTGTCGATACCGCGCATCTCTGGGGCGCGGGATATAATATTTCCGATGCGGCCTCGGCTCTGGCGATCCTGGAACATTTTGAGGAGACGATTGGCCTGGAGCGTCTCAAAGTGATTCATTTGAATGATACCGAGAAGGCCCTTGGTAGCCACCGCGATGTGCATGCCCGCTTAGGAGAAGGCATTATTGGCGAAGAGGGACTGCGAGCAATGTTCAGAGATCCCCGCGTTGAACACGTGGCGGTTTTGTTAGAGACACCCATCAAGACCGGTGAGGACGACAAAGAGGACTGGGACCATGATAAGCAGCATTTCGAACGTGCGCGAGCACTAGTAGGGGCCGATTGATCGCGCCCACCGCCGATTGATCGGCCCCGGGTGGTTGCTGAGAAGAATCCGTGTCCAGCGCCAGAGATTCTTCGCTTCACTCAGAATGACAGGAGTTGATCAGCTCCATTTCTGATCCAGTTCGGTCCATGCGCTGCGCATATGCGCCACTTCTGCTTCATCCGGCACATTGCCCCCGTAACGTGTGAGAGCATACGCCTCTGTAATCGCCTCCAGCTGTGGTTCTGCAAGGGGCACCTTTTCGTCCAAGCGTTGGCGAAATTCGTAGGGCGTCTCGTCCTTTTTGCGCGCGTAGCCACGATAAGCAGCTTTTTTGAGCAGGGCGCGATAAATCTCACGAATTGTGCGCACGGCAGGCTCAGCATCTCGAATCTCATCCCAGCCCTCCTGCTTTTCTACCACAGCGGCCTGTTGGGGGAAGAAACGCCGCAGGAGACCGCGTAGAAACGCTTTCAACTGCATCCAGAAAAGTGACCACGACCACAGGCTTTCATGTATATCGCCCGAGCGCTTGCGCGTTGCTACGCGTACTCGCCTTCTGCGGTTCAATGCCCATCTTACCAAAAAGAAGATTGCCAGCAAGAGCAGGATAGGAATCAGAATTTTAACGGTCAAAATGACTTCGGGAGAAGTCCTGGTGACGGGAGGAATGATGACCTTATGCGTTCCTGGACCCGTGGCCTGGCGAATAGTGGGGTACTTGTTGGGAAAATGTGAGAACCACCACGTAGCCAGCCAGAAGAAAGGAGTGATAATGAGAGTAGCAACTACCGCGAAAGCTGTGATCAACCATTGATAGACGATTCCCAGCGGGGCCAGCGCCCCCAGTATATCCCTCAAAATAGTAGGGTTGACTGTACCGCCCACCAGCAAGGTCACTAACAGCAGGGCAACACCTATCGAGCCTATCAATACGACGATAGCGCGTTCTTGCACAACAACGCTGCCCTGCAATCCTACCGGGTGTGTGCGGCGTATAAAGGTCACGCGCGCCAGAGCATGCGCAGCCAGTGATAGGAAGAGAAAGATCGGTACGAGCAGAAGGAGCGTTGTGTCGTAGAAGGACGAAGAAGCGCCTGCGCTTTCCTGCCCCGCTCGCAGGACAATCACGGCTATCATGATGCCCAGCCCCAGGCAGAGTTCGCGAAAGACATGGGAGGGTTCTACTTCTAATTGCAAAAGACGTATGCCACGCCAACCAAACAGGAATGAGAGTACGACGATGGCCACCATCTGGAAGAAATTGAGGTTGAGCAACAGAATATCGTTCGACAGATCTAGCAACCATCTCGGATCGAGGATAAACGCCTTTTGCGCGTAGATATGAAGCCAGATGAGGAAGATGGCTACAATAAAGATCAATCCTATATACAGGCCATTGCCGGAGGTTGTTCTTTTCTCTTCCTTCTCCTGAGTAGATTCCTGGCGCCCGGCGCGTTGCTCCGCATACAGCAGCAGCCATTGGGAACCGCCAATGAGGATAAACGGCGCCCAGAATGGCATCAATGGTTCGGAGGAGTCGAAAATATGAATGCTTGCCAGCCAGATGAAAATGGCGTCAATCCAGCATGTTTCCATGGCGGCAAGCAACGTGGGAATGAACAGTTCACCGATGCTTGTGACGCCCGATTCCTGGGGCGTTAAGATAACCTGCTTGAGCCATTGCACAGGGGTAACGTAGCGATGCTCATCTTTTTTCTGTTCAGGCTGTTTGGGCGAGGAAGCCATAATTGACACCTGCTTTCAGCGAACGCATTATTGGCCGATCGTTTGTCCATTATACCATAGGTCACGGTTTAATGGACAAACGACCCAACGCGCCCTGTTCCAATTGTCTCATGCTATTGCGGTACAAACATCACTACTATATAATGCTATAGATGAGCGTAAAGGTAGAGCTTCTGGTGATACTCCAGCAATGCGCGAGAAATCCTTTGCCGCGCTCAGGATAACAGGCGATGAAAGGATACCTGCATATGTCCATAGACCAGCCTCAAAATCAAAGTACGTATATGATGGATGCCGAAAGCGGGGCAGAAATGGCTCGCCTGCTGAACCTTGATACCCTGCTGACACAGGGGTTGGGTGGCCTGCTTCCCGAGCCGATTGACCTTTCGCGCATTCATACAATTCTGGATATCGCCTGCGGCCCTGGCGGCTGGGTATGCAATATGGCACATCAATTTTCTGACAAGGAAGTAACAGGCATCGATATCAGCCAGAGAATGATTGATTACGCAAACGCATACGCGCAGGTGCGCGGTCTCGATAATGCCCGGTTCCGCACCATGGACGCAACAAAGCCGCTCGACTTCCCCGATGAATCCTTTGATATGATCAATATGCGCTCCGTATTCGGATTCATGACTCCCACAGCGTGGCCGCGCTTGCTCGCTGAATGCAAGAGGATAAACCGTCCTGGTGGCGTTATCCGCCTGATCGATGTCGATACACTGGGTCTCACGAATAGCCCTGCTTTCCAGAAGCTCGCAGGCACGTTCTATCTGGCTTTGAAGCGCGCCGGACAGAGCTTTTCGCCTGATGGCCATGACTTTGGCCTCACTCCTGTACTGCCGCGCTTGCTGAAAAATGCCGGGTACACGGACATCCAGAAACGAGCATACGTAATCGATTACTCAGCAGGAACAGAACACAGCGAGGGATTTTATCAGAACTTCAGGGCAGGATTCCAGCTTGTGCTGCCCTTTATGCTCAAATACGGAGTAATCACGCAGGAAGAATTCGATGACCTCTACCAGCAGGCGCTTATCGAAATGCTCTCAGACGATTTCTGCGCCCTGGTCTACTTCCTCAGCGTATGGGGAACAAAGCCGTAGGAATGAGGGCAATGGAAAATGATCCCACCTGGCGTCCTTTTGCGGATGCCCAGGTGGGATCATTTTCCATTGCCCTGATGATCTCACTTTATGGGGTCAGTCGCGCCAGGTCACGCGGGAACGTGGTAGCGAGCCGGATGTTGGGAACGCCAGTAAGCTGCATGAGCAGGCGTTCGAGTCCGATGGCAAAGCCCCCGTGAGGAGGCATGCCGTAACGGAAAGCTTCCAGGTAGCTCTCGAATGGCTCAAGCGGCAGGTTGGCTTTCTCCAACGCGGCAAGGTAGTCGGCGTAGCGATGAAGCCGCTGCCCACCGGTAACCAGTTCCGTTCCCCTGAAAAGCAGGTCGAAGGAGTTCGAGTACGCTGGTCGCTCAGGGTCCGGGTGCGTATAGAATGGCCGCTTCACCATCGGATAGCCGGTTACGAAGAGGAAGTCGCTGCCGAACTCCTGCCGCGCCCATTCACCCAGCCAGCGCTCATCCTGGGGCGACAGGTCGGGTTCGCCTCGTACATCGACCTTATGTTGCCGGAAGATCAACTCCTGCGCCTCTGAGAAGTGAATGTGCGGGATCTGCGCAGGCACCTCTGGCAACTGGACACGCAGCAAGTCGAGTTCGGGCGTATACCGCTCGCGAAATTCATTCAGGGTGCCGGCAATCACGTCTCTGAGCAGCGCCATCACCGTGAAATGGTTCTCGATAAAGCCAGACTCTACGTCCAGGCTGACATACTCATTGATATGGCGCGTCGTGTCATGCGGCTCGGCACGGAAGACCGGCCCGACCTCGAAGACTCGCTCAAAGACGCCAACCATGATTTGCTTGTAAAACTGTGGACTCTGCGCCAGGTACGCGGCCCGTCCAAAGTAGTCCAGTTGAAAAACGTTAGCGCCGCTTTCGGTCGCGGAGGCGACGATCTTCGGCGTTTGAATCTCCGTAAAGTTCCGCGCGGTCAGCGTGGAGCGGAAACCGGCCATGGCTCCAGCTCCCAGGCGCAGGATGGCGCGGCGTGATGGATGGCGGTTGGTGACAACGGCGTGATCGAGCAGCGTCGTGATGTGCGCCGAGAGCCTCGGCTTGTTCAAGGGCACCGGTGGCGCCTCTGTTACGGGCGTGATGACCTCGATCCGCAAATCGTGCAGTTCAATGCCGCCCGGCGCCTGGGGCATGGCAACGACCAGCCCCTCAACGGAAATGACGCTTTCGACACCTGCCTCTTGTTCTTGCAATGGAGCAAGTTCGGGCGCAGTTTCGGCAACCGCCTGAATTGTTCCCCAGCCGTCACGAATGACGAGAAAACTGACGCCGCCCAACTGGCGCAGCGAATGTAGCCACCCGGCTACGCGGACGCGCTCACCTCGATGCGCGCCGGCTTCGATGGTACGAATACGTTTCAAAGAAAAGCTCCTTTCGAGTCTCAAATGTAGAACTGCGAACAGGTCTGCCGTCTCAGGTGAGGAAGTGTGCCCCGGCAGACCTCGCAGTCCCGCTGGACTCTCAGACACCTTCCTCGATATCATTGTCGTTCTCGTCGTCGGCCATAAGCTCTCCATTCCTTTCAGCCCACTCACGCGGGCTGATAACAGCGTGGTGGCTCCCAACGCGTCAGGCAGGCATAAGCATAATAAAAAGCCCCCGTCCTATTGGAGGACGAGGGCTTTGTTCATGCATGTACAAGCCTGTCGTGGTACCACCACCATTCGCCCCTGCTCTAGCAAGGGCCTCGACCGGTTCCACTCGTGAGAGTAAACCGTTGCGCTATAACGGGCGCGTCCCGAAACCGGCTACTGCTTTTCTTCCGACAAAGATGTAGAACCTGGAAGAAAGGTTCACCGTCTGGCTCAGGGGTGTCATTTGAGTTGACCAGCGGCGGTGCTCTCAGCCTGGACACCGCTCTCTGCTCGCCGGTAGGGTTCTCAATAAATCCCCATCATTGCCGTTTGCGTTTGATCTTGCTGCTACTATATCATGAGATATGGACAGAGGTCAAGCGTTTTAAATTGGTTGCCACACCTGTACTGTATGGTCAACGCTGCCGGAGGCCAGCAACTTGCCATCGGGCGACCACGCGACGGCAGTAATGTAGCCGGTATGACCACGATAGCTGGACCTGGAATGGCGAGTGCCTGCATCCCAGATCTGCACCGTTTTGTCATTGCTACCGGAAGCAAGATACCTGCTGTCGGGCGACCAGCACACAGTATTGATCGCGGCAGTTGGGTTATGGTGAACAAAGTATTTTCGACCCGTCATCGAGTCCCAGACCTGCATCGTTCTATCGTAACTGGTCGAGGCAATGCGCCTGCCATCGGGCGACCACATCAGGGCATCGATACGTTGAGAATGCCCCTTGAAGGTGAACTGGCCGCGCGAAGAGAGCAGAAAATTGGTGAAAAAAGAATTTTTATCTTTGCTGGGACTCCAGACCTGCACAGTTTTATCTTCCCCACCAGACGCGATGCGCTTGCCATCAGGCGCCCATCCTGCTGTATGCACGGAGCCGGTATGACCGCGATACACAAACACATTCGCTCCGCTGAGCGTGTCCCAGACCTGCACCGTCTTATCCGCGCCCGCCGAGGCAATACGCTTGCCATCAGGCGACCAGCTTACTGCATTAACGGCCTGGGTATGGCCGCGATAGGTATAGACCGAGTTGCCGCTGAGCGCGTCCCAGACCTGCACCGTACCATCATCGCCGCCTGAAGCGATATACTTGCCGTCGGGCGACCACGATACCGCATGTACCCTGCTCCAGTGACCACGAAAGATGATCACACTGTTGCCATTGGCGGCATCCCAGATACGCACCGTCTTATCGTAGCTGGCCGATGCTATATGGGTACCCTTTGGAGACCATGCGACGGATAGCACACGGCTGGAATGACCGGCGCAGATAAGGCGTGTATTGCTCTGCGCCTGTGGCAGCGCTGTTCGTTTAGGCGCCTTTGGTGCAGTGGGAACCTGCGCCTGTTGAGGAGGCTGGTAGCCAGCCGGTATGTTGGGAGCCAGGGGATGCGTTCTGCTTACCAGGTACTGTGTGGCGATGCTTTGCAGCTCCTGCTTGACGATGGCAATGTTGTCGGGCCTCTTATTGATATCTACCTCCAGCATACGCGTGATGAGCATTTCAAGCCGTCCCAATATAGGATGATGCTGCAATTGCAGGGGAGCGAAGTGAAATGGACTATCGGACGGATCATTGCCGGACAGCATCTGGTGAAGAGTGGCTCCCAGACCGTAGATGTCGGCGCGGGGCGTCGTCTGCGCTCTGCCATACTGTTCGGGGGCAGCGTAGCCGGAGGAGCCGAGCGCGGTCGTATCTTTGGCCTGCCCTGGTTTGAAGTGCCGGGCAATGCCGAAATCGATCAGGTAGATATGCCCATGCGGGGTGAGCATGATGTTCGCGGGTTTGAGATCGCGGAAGATGATGGGTGGTTGCCGCATATGCAAATATTCAAGCACGGTGCAGAGCTGGATACCGATCTCCAGTACTTTTTCGACCGGGAGCTTTTTCCCATTCGCCTTATTGAGATGCTCCTCCATCGTTTCGCCTTCGATGAAGTCCATCACCAGGTACCAGCGTCCCATGTCGGTGAACTGTTCGTAGATACGTGGGAGATTAGGGTGCGTCAGGCCGGCCAGCAGCATGGCCTCGCGGTTGAAAGCGGCAGTAGCCTCGGCAAGTTCCTGGGCACTGAGATTATTCTGGCTCATCTCCTTAATGGCGACGAGCCGGTTACCGAACTGGAGATCAGCGGCTTTATAGACGGCTCCAAAGCCTCCCTTGCCGACCTGTTGCAGGATACGATAGCGCTGCTTGAGCAGATGGTTGGAGACAAGCAATCCCGTACCAGACGAGACATACTTGCCGCCTTGCCTGCGTAGGGGTTGCCCGCACGCAAAGCAGAACGCCGCCTGCGAGCGATTAGCCGCCCCGCAAGCATCACAGAAAAATGGCGAAGAGAGAACCATCTATGTCGCTTCCTGTCCATGCTATCCGGCAAAATCTGGATGTATCACACAGGCAGCATGGTAGCATCAGGTAGAACATATGTCAAGTTATATTCCGCTTATCACATAGTCCTATTTGCGCATCAAAATGTCCTGTAATGTCGTCTATTCCTTGTAGCATCATGTTATAATACAGCTATGCGGGGTGGGAGTAGAAGGCGCATTTCTGGCTGTGAGCCGTTTATGAGAGGGTAGCCGATGGCGAAAAAGATTCTGATCATGGATGACGACCCGACTATTGCTGATCTGCTGCGAGAGGCGCTGGCGGACGAGGGTTATGAAACGTATATGACCACACAAAGTCTACGTTTCTACGACGCGGTACGCGAACACGAGCCGGACCTGATCCTGCTCGACCTGATGATGCAGTACCTGGATGGGCGGGATGAACTGAAGTTGCTGGAATTTGGGTCATACCAGGTGCCGGTAATTGTGGTGACGGCCTACCTGGATGCCGGGAACGAAGAGGAAGAGTTCCGCAAGGCCGGCGTGGTAGAGATTGTCTACAAGCCGTTTGACCTGGATAAGCTGGTAGACCTGGTGAAAAAGACCATCGGCGAACCGGAGGAGCAAAGCGCATGAGCGAAGGCGCGCGTGTAGCCCTGGATGCCATGGGCGGCGATTACGCGCCCGGTGAAATTGTTCTGGGAGCGGTGCAGGCGGCTCGCGAATATGGTTTGGGCGTCTACCTGGTTGGACGAGAAGAAGCTATTCGTGCGGAACTCGCCAAACACGACACTTCGGGCCTTGATCTGCCCATCATTGCTACCGATGAAGTCATTGAGATGGATGAGCATCCCGCTAATGCAGTACGTCGTAAAAAGAAGGCTTCGATAACGCTGGCGCTGCAACTGGTGAGCGAGGGCAAGGCGCTGGGCGCGGTCTCGGCAGGCAATAGTGGCGCGATGATGGCGGCATCCCTTTTCACGTTGGGTCGCATCGAGGGCGTAGATCGACCGGCGCTGGGCGGCATTTTCCCCACCAAAAGCGCTCCTTCTCTGGTCATCGATATCGGCGCAACCACCGACTGCAAGCCTGAATATCTACTACAATTCGCGCTGATGGGTTCGATCTACATGGAGCGCATCTTTCACGTATCATCGCCTCGCGTGGCCCTGCTTGCCAACGGTGGGGAAGAGACGAAAGGCACCCAGATGGTGCAGGAGACGCACCAGTTGCTGAAGGCCAACGCTACCACCCTGGGCCTCAATTTTATTGGCAATGTGGAGGGACACGATATTCCAGCCGGTAACGCCGATGTGATCGTGTGCGATGGCTTTGTAGGCAATGTGGTCTTGAAGCTAAGCGAAGGATTAGCAGAGACCATGCTTGGGCTGCTGCGTGGAGAAATAACCAGAACATTGCCCAATAAGCTGGCCGGGGCAATTCTACAGCCGGGGTTGCGCCAGGTTTTCCGGCGGCTAGATTACGCCGAGTATGGTGGCGTGCCACTGCTAGGCGTGAATGGCTCGGCTATTATCTCACATGGTCGTTCAAAGGCGAAGGCAATCAAGAATGCGCTGCGTGTCGCGCGACAGACGGCGGAAACGAACGTGGCCGGCGCTATTGCCGATGGGTTAGCAAAGTTGCAAGATTCTTCGCTTCGCTCAGAATGACATACCCTGAGAAAAAGACCTTATCATGTGATGGGACAAAAACGCCACCGGGCTGGGGCCCGGTGGCGTTTTTGTCCCATCACATGATTAATTATTCCGCCTTTTTGTGGCGTTTGGCGCTCCCTCCCATCTTCCCGATACGACTGTAGAAATCAGGGGCCTGGCGCTCTTTAGTCGTTTTGCCACCCTTTTTACCCATCTCTGAGAAGTGGTCGGAGCCATACTTGGTCATATTGGCCGAACCACCTTTCTTCGCGATGGTGCGATAATACTCCGTGCCACGTTTTTCCTTGAGAGCGGTTCCCCCCTTTTTTCCGATACGTCGATAGTAGTCCTCGCCGTACTTATCGCGGACCGTGTTTCCCCCCCTGCGGCCCGCCTCCGTAGTTGAAATGGGGGTGGGTTTTGTTTCGCCTTCAGGCAACATAGTGAACCCCTTTCCCCGGTTTCATGCCTCCTCTGGCTGATCCCCCGGCTGAAAAATAGAAGAATAGAAAAATGCACAGGCTGGCGCCTGCTTCCCCACATACTGCTTGAGGTTGCCGCGAACGGCCTACATAGCCTCTCGCATTGGAGCAAGTATACTGAAAAGCTCAACGGGAGTCAATCTGAAGAGGCTTTTATGAATGTATTGTAATGAAAGGGCGCACCTTCGCGGTCGCCCTTATTCTCGTTGATCGAGGGTCAATTCGCCTGTGCGTACAATACGTGGCCGGTGCTGCTTTGTTTCTGAGAGTTTGTAGCCGGGGAATTTGCGCTGCATGCGCTGGCGCTGGCGGCGTTCTCTGGCCTCCTGAAATTCGTTGGAGAGGCGACGGTAGAGTTCTTCCCACTGAATCATTACCCGCGAACGATCATGCCTGGCAATGATCTCCAGGCTGGCGGCGCCCATATGCCTGCGTAGCGCCTCGTTTTCTAGCAGGGAATCAAGATAGCGCGCCATTTCGTCGCTATCGCCGGGCGAGAACAGGAAGCCGTTGACTTCATGATGCACCAGTTCCGGCAGCGCGTAAGCGTTGGCGGCAACCACGGGCAGGCCACAGGCCATCGCCTCCATGGTGGTTAGACTCTGTAAATCGGCCTCCGATGGAATGGCAAACACGTCGGCCAGGCGGTAGAGCGCGGCAAGATCACTAGCAGCGATATACCCCAGGAATGATACGCGGTCGCCGATGCTCAGGCTATCAACCTGAGCGCGCAAATCCGCTTCGGCAGGACCACTGCTGGCCAGCGCGATATGAGCATTTGACTGCATTTTCGCCGCCGCATCGATCAACACATCCAGGCGTTTTTCCTGGCTCAGGCGATTGACCGAGAGAATGATCGGGCGGTCTTGTGGTAAATGCAGGCGCTGACGTAGCCGCTCATCCCGCTCGCCCGGAGTGAATTTCTTCAGGTCGATGCCATTCGAGATCGCCTGGGCGGGAGCGCGCAGGCCATGCTCGTAGAGCAGATTGAGCGCGGTGAGAGTGGGAGCTGTGACATATTCGCAACGATTGCAAAAATGCACCAGGTACGAGTACGAGACATTGTTGAAAGACTGTCCGAGTAACGAGTCTTTAGAGAGGGACCTGCTCATATTGATAGGCAGGTAGTGATTGGTGGCTATTACCGGCTTGCGCAGGCCGCCTGCCAGAATCTGGGCGATATTGCCCAGCACAACCGGCGAATGAATATGAATAATATCGGGATCGGCCCGCTTCAAAAGTTTGCGCATGGGCAGAAACGGCAAGAAGGCAATGCGCAGGTCCTCATAGGTAGGCCATTCAAATGAAGAGAAGCGATAGACATGCACCTTCTGCTCGATGCGATGGCTTCCCCGCGGACCATAGCTGGGCGCAGCAACCCATACCTGGTGCCCGCGATTGGCGAGTTCGGTACTGAGCGCGTGTGTCACCACCGGAACTCCGCCGACCATGGGGGGATACTGATCAGTCACGATCACGATACGCATGTCTATCGTCTGCTTCCAGTATGATTTGTACCGTTCGCCTTTACTCCTGCGAACCGGCCTGTTGTGCCTCCGGTGTGGCCGGAGCAGGCGCGGCTTCGGTAGTCTCGGCGGCCTCTTCAGCTACCTCAGCACGTGTAGCAGCGACCTTGGCAATGGCTTCTTTCGGGTCGGTGAGCAAGGTATAGTTCTCCGGCAGCTTGACATCCTCGGCATGGATCACACTGTCTATTTCGGTGAGTGGCGTCACATCGACTTCGATATACTCAACGAGGTCTTTGGCTTCGCACTCTACTTCAAGCGCGTCCAGCAGGTGCAGCAAAACGCCACCCTCGTTCTTGACCGCCGGTGCCTCGCCGACGAAATGGAGCGGAATTTTCGAAGAGATGCGCTCATTCAAATTGACGCGGAAGAAATCGATGTGCAGAATCTTGCCGCTACGCGGGTCGCGTTGCACGTGGCGAATCAAAGCGGTTTGAGTAGCGCCATCTCCAGGCTGGCGCAAGGCAATAATGCCGGTCGCGTGATGCCCGCGTACCAGCTGATCAAAAGCGATAGCATCTATTTGCACTGCCTGCGGCTCCTCCTGATGTCCAAAGATATTGGCCGGAATGATACCGGCTTTGCGCAGGCGTTTGGTCGCCTTGCCCATTACCTCGCGTGGACTGATGGCTAATTCGGTTTGTTCTGCCATTTTATGTTATCCTTTCTCGACTAAGTCCTTTGATAGTTCGTATGATGATCTATGATCACATACGTATCTGACCTTTTTTTGGGCGAAATATATTTTACGCCACTTCCCTGATTTTCAATTCGATATCGGGCTTTATTCTACCTCATTGCGCCCAATTTTGGAATAGCATTCGCCTGATCGCCTCTTGACAACTCGCAATAGGTAGGGTATCATACACCTCACGAGCGAACAATATTGGGGTGTCGTTCAATGGTAGGACTGCCGACTCTGGATCGGCCAATTGGGGTTCGAATCCCTGCACCCCAGCCCAGGCAGCTTCAATCAAAATGCACAAGAGCCAGGAACATTACGAGATAGTATCCCGGCTCTTTTTTGGTTCCATATTGAAATCATTTCCTCAACATATCCGTATTCCTATGAGATATAGTACAATATGTTCATGATACTGGCTTCGCATGACAAACTTGTAGGCGACCAACAACCTTGTTTTCGATCAGAAAGAAATGCAATCATGCCTTTAGATAGCAACAGCCTCAATAAATTTCGTGTCAATGTCGCTCCCGAGGTCGCCTCGAAATGGGCGCAGAGACGAGATATACCGATCGCTATTCTGGCCTGGATTGGCCTTGGAATTGTCGTACTCTGGGCCCTGGGTTGGGTCGTCAGAACGCTGCTCGTCATCACTGTCGCGATCCTGCTCGCGTTCGCGCTTGCTCCTGCCGTAAAGTTTTTGTCGCGCTTCATCCCGCGCATCATCGCCATTCTGATCGTCTACCTGGTAGTGCTGAGCGCGATCAGCCTCTTGCTGTACTTCGTCGCCAACACAGCGATAGACCAGATAGGAACACTGGCGAAATCGCTCACGGGCAAAGGCGGGACCAACCCTCTCACTCCTATCGTGGCTTTTGCTCATCGCTTCGGCATCACACAGGCGCAGATAAACCAGGTTGCCCAGCAGATAGCAAATCAAGCAGAAGGTTTTGTGGGCAGCGCGCTCCCCGTATTGACGGGCATCGCTAATTTTATCCTCGATGTGATTGTCGTGGCCGTACTCAGCATCTACCTGCTCATCGATGGCGAGCGTACCGTGCGCTGGATACGCCGCAACGTACCGTTGATGCAGAGAGAACGCACCATCTTTCTCTTAGATACGTTCAACCGCGTCATCGGCGGCTATATTCGTGGCCAGGTCACGCTCTCCCTCTTGATCGGCCTGCTCGTTGGCATCGGCATGGCTATCCTGCATGTCCCCTACGCCGTCCTGCTCGGCGTGCTGGCTTTTGTGCTGGAGTTCATTCCGGTTTTAGGAACGCTGACGTCGGGAGCCATCTGCGTTCTCATCGCGCTCACGCAGGGATGGCTCATCGCCGTCCTGGTGCTGGCGTACTTCATTGTCGTCCACATCATCGAGGGTGATGTCGTTGGCCCTCGTATTGTTGGCAAGGCTGTTGGTCTCCATCCTGCCGTCGCTCTCGTCGCCCTGATTGCCGGTGCCGAATTGTTCGGCATCTGGGGCGCGGTGCTTGCCTCACCAATCGCCGGCCTTTTACAGGCGCTCTTCATTGCCATCTACCAGAACTGGCGTGAAACGCATCCAGAACAGTTTCCCAACGCTCCCAAATCCGCCGTTGAGGAAGTTGCTACCAGGGCAGCTGATACCGTTGCCGGCATAGATCAGAAGGATACTGCCAAATCCACAATGGAAGAAGCTCCTCCCCAGCAGGAAGAAAAGGTAGGATAGTTCGCTCTTAGCAGAGAAAAAAGGAGCCTGGATAATCCTCCAGGCTCCTTTTTTCTCTGCATTCCTCATATTTTTTCGTTTTTCCTCACCATCAAAAACGTGAGTCTACCCACCTTATTTTCACGTACAATATATGTTATATATTTGTATAAAGATTGCATAACATACCAGGAGCAGGGAAATGCCAGGATTAATATGTGAAGCGGTACCGCTTATTGTGGATGAAATTAACAGCGAACCTGAAGATGTGACTGCTGAGCAACAACATCAAGAGAACTCAGACGAGTTCTCTATATATACGCAACGAGTAGGGCCCATCGTTGCAAATACGATTGTGCCATCCGAACAAGATGAGCAACAGCAGCTCGTTTCACGCGCCCTGGAAGGGGACAAAGAGGCTTTTGGCGAGATTGTTCACCAGTACAGCGCCTTGATGCTGCGTACTGCCTCTATGATTGTAGGAGATCGAGATATCGCGGAAGATGCTGTGCAGGATGCTTTGATTCAGGCCTGGCAGCACCTGCCCAGCCTGCGCGAGGCAAGCGCGTTACGTCCCTGGCTCATACGTATCGTCGTCAACCAGTGCATCAGTTTTAAGCGCCGCCTGGCGCGCTCGACAGCATTCGTTCGCCAGGCGCTCTCCGAACAGGCAACCGATCTGGCAGCACAGATAGCCGATGACTACAAAGGCCGCCGGGAGCGCGATTGGGATATCGCGCGTGCCATCAAGAAACTGCCTATCAAGCAGCGAGCGGTCATCATCTTGCATTATTACCAGGGCATGACGCTGCTCGAAATGTCCGAAGCGTTGCAAACGTCGGAAAATACCCTCAAAAAGCGTATCCAGGCCGCCCTCGCGAATTTAAGACGTATTTTAAGTGCAGCCGAAGTTGAGGATGGGAGCGAAGCGAAGAATCCTGGTCTACCCCGGCACAGATTCTTCGCTGCGCTCAGAATGACATGAGAGGGGCCTTTTCTCATGGTATGATGTTCGCCGGTTGTAGCTCAATAAGCGCCTTTCCATCAAGATTGGCGCTGGCTATATCCAGCAAACTGAGGATCGTGGGAGCGACATCCTCCCCCGAAGGTTCTCGCACGTCATCGCGTACCCGTGCTCTTTCAGGCAGATTTCCCAGTAACAAAACTCCGCTCATCGTGCGCTCGCCCGAAATAAAGCGGCGGAGTGGTTCCTGCGTCACGAGCGGGACATACAATTGTGTATCCACGCCGAAATCGCTGCGTAGCTCAAAAAGAATATCTGGGAAGCGCTCAAGAAATTTGCCGCTGTAGACATCCTCACGCGTCTTTACCCAGTTGACGATGCGCTGCCCTTTTACCCGCAATTGCGTCAGATCTTCCAGCAGCGCCATGCGTACCTGTTCATATGTGTGCTTGCTTTGCTCGATACACGCGCGATTCAGCCTGATCCCACCAAAAGGACTGGTACCGGCAAGGTCCGCCAGACGCGCAACCGTTTTCTCGACAAGGACCTCGGAAAGCTTGTGATGTACGTCCCTACGGCTTGTCAGGGAGGACGTGCTTTCCGGCATCCCACCCCATAATTGCAAGTGTGTGAATAATGCAGCCGGTCGTATATTTCTCCGCCTCGCCAGGTAACGCCGGTTGAGCCAGCTCTGTGACCTTGAGCGAGGCGCCAGGAGTTGCCGGCCGCGCAGCCATTCATTGACCTGCAGGCGTCGTATGCAGCGTCTTCCAAACCCGTAGCCGCTCGCTATCACCAGCACGCATTCCTGGCCAAGGGCCGCTCTAAAGCTATTGGTGATGCGGTCGAACAGAGCATAAAAATCCGCGATAAGATGCGCGTATGCAGTGCTACCGGGATAGCCAGGATCAGCCGGGTCGCTATAGCGCCACAACAGGTGTTGTACGTAATCCAGCGCATCGAACCGCAAGAAAAAGAGGTCCCATGGCTCGCGTTTCAACAACTTCAGACTCCTGGCCGCCTGCTCTGAGGTCCTTTCATAGAGCACCCGGCAGAAATCATCCGGCTTTCGTAGCAAAGAGATTATAGACAAATCTTCCTGATTTCTGCCTATCTCCGTGTTTGCGAAGACTCGCTTGCCCGCGCGTCTTGCCATATCCCAGAATGTTTCACCCTCGACTATGCTTTGTTCCGGTAATGCTGCATGCTCCCTATTCTCGAAGTCTTCCCTGTTGTTCATCCCTGAGATGCCATGATTGGCGGGATTTCGTCCTGTATAGATGGTGGCCCAGGCTGAAACAGGCACAGGGGGAAAACTGGATCGACATTCTAGAAATGGCGATTCCAGCATCAAGTGTCGCATAGCGGGCAATGATGATCCATATACGCGCAAAAGGTCGGGGTCCAATCCACTGATTCCAAGCATCACAACTTTTGTCATTCCACAGTCCCCCTTCAATCAACATCCGCTTCAGCTAAATGAGCAGGCTCCTACCATATATGATAATGAGCAACAGATATCATACTTATCAATTTGTCACGCTATGTCATACTGTACTATGAAGATGCTATCAGGAGAGGCATATGAATGTGTATGTAAACGTATGTATGTACGAACAGGTGGATATGTGGGGCTGGAGGGGAATATGCTGTTACAACATTCAAAAACACTCTCTTTTGCGAAAAAGTCAGGTGTTGTCCGACCGGGTGCCGCGCGTTTATGTATCGTCGGCTGCGCTACCTTGCTCGGCTTCTGCTCAACGGCTCTGATTGCGCGCTCGCTAGGGCCGACGGCCTTCGGCAGTTACTCTTTTATTCGCTGGCTCGCGACCGTCGCGGCACCTGTCACCGGCATCGGCATGTCCGCGCTTACTGCCCGCTACACCAGCGATATTGCGAGCCGCGAATCGCCGCGGTTAATGGCCGGAATCTTCTACTTTGTGTGGCGACATCACTATCGTAAAATTCTGCTCTATTGCCTGGCCTACCTCTTGCTGGTTCTTCCATTTTCGCGTTTTTTTGGCGGCAATGCGCCTGGCTTCCTGCTGCTCATGGCAGGCTTAGCGGTTCCCCCTCTGCTTTTGAACGGGGTAGCCAGCATTACCCTGCGCAGCCTGCGCTGTTACGACCTGCTGGCAGCTATCCAGCTTGTAGGCGCAATCGTTCTGCTGCTGCTCGTTTTGTGGGCCATTTATACGCAGTTGCCGGGCAGTGGAATAACCATTGCAACTGCAGGAGCGACAACGAGGGCTACCGGCGATTGGCCATACCTGGACACCGGGCAAACGCTGGCAGCATTTTTTTTGCTTGCCTCCGCTGCGGCGAATCTTTTTATGCTCACCATCGCGTTGCTCTACATCATACGCTTGCTGCCGCTCAAAGAATCGCTTGCGCCCGGTCCGCTTCTGAAGCAGCGCCTCACACAGGGGCTGAGCAACTCACTGCTGCTCTTCATCCTGGATGGCATCGTCTGGCAGCCTTGCGAACTGCTCCTTCTGGGACATGGGTACAGTGCCGCTGAACTCGGCTTCTACATGCTCAGTTCAATGCTAAGTACCGCCTTCATGAACATCCCTCCCGTGCTGCTCTCAAGCTGCCTGTTGCCATTCCTCCTGCGCTATGTTCCCGGCCAGCATTATTTGAATGCGACCGAAGCATGGATCAAAACGACGGTCTATACCGCGCTGCTCGCTCTCCCCATAGCTATCCTGATGTTTATATATAGTCCCAATATCATCACATTCTGCTTTGGAGCTGCCTACCTGCCGGCGGTCACACCTTTCCGCATCCTGCTCATCTCCGCTGCGCTGGGCAGTATCGCGACAACCAGCATCACCCGCCTCGCCTCCTCGGGTCGCAAGTGGGCGCAGGTCTGGCCGGGCGCGGCGGCAGCAATTCTCAACCTCGTCCTGGCTTTCCCATGCATCGCCATCTGGGGAGTTCCCGGCGCGGCACTTGCAAGCGCCGCTGCCCAGGTCATATATGCCACCTGCTCAATAATCCTCTGTCGCAGGTGTATGCTGGAGGTGCGCCGGTGAGTACACGGCAAAGATCGCGCCTCAATACGCGCAAGTCTGATCGCGCGAGCGCGGAACATAGGCATGAGCGAGAAGCGCCCGTAGCCCGAAAATCTCCTTATTTCAGCGTGATTCTCTGCACCTACAATCGCCGCAACCTGGTTCTCACCACATTGGCTAGCCTGCGTCGTCAAACGCTTGCCTACGATGAATTTGAAGTTATTGTGATAGACAATGGCTCCGGCGATGGCACGCTTAACGCGGTGCGCGCTTATGTAGATGCCGGTGCGCGGACAAAGCAATCGCCTGACCATAGTTGGAGGGTGCAATGCCTGGTTGAGCCGCAGAATGGCCTGGCCTATGCGCGCAACACCGGATTATTAGCGGCATCAGGCGAAATAGCCGTTTTTCTCGATGATGACGCTGTGGCAGACCCATATTTTCTTGCGCGACTGCGGGCGGCATACGAAGCTACCGGCGCCTGCGCTATTGGCGCGCGTGTCGAGCTGCGTTGGGAGGCGAAACGCCCCCACTGGCTCTGCGATGATATGCTCGAGATGCTGGGATACTTTGCCCCGGCGAGCGAACGCGTGCAACTGGCTGAAACGCAAAATTTTAGCGGTTGTGGCTTCTCAGTAAAGATCGAAGCGCTGCGGGCCGCCGGCAACTTCACACCGTTTCTGAGCAAGCGTATGCATCTTCCAGGCGATGCGGAAGTCGCGGACCTCTGCCGCCGCCTGCGCTCCGCCGGCTGCACGCTCTGGTATGAGCCAGAGGCCGTTGTGATGCATCGAGTAACCGCGCCGCGGCTGGTTCGTGCGTTCTTTACCGGGCGCGCATACTGGCAGGGGCGATCCGAGGTGCTGGCGCACTACAGGGACGCTAGCTATCGCAAAGCGGGCGCTTTGCTGCGAGCTGCCCTGTGTGATGTGCGCGCAATAGCGTTTCTCGGCCTGATACATCGTCCCCTGCTGCGCCTGGCGGGGCGGCCATCGAGCGAGCGGCTGCTCGCCACCATGGACCAGGCTCGCAGCAGGGGACGCCTGCAGCAACATCTGGCATTCCTCATGCGCGCCCCGGCAGCATTCACGACGCCCGCTGTGCTATTCATTCGCTCAACCACGCCAGACCCGACCGCGGATGTATTCGTGCAAGCGCTGTCTGCTCAGGATATCGAAAGTCTTATTCAAGGCGCTGAGATTCCGCTTTCATGGCTCTGGCAGCATCGCGCTTCCGAAGAGCAAGCGCTGGGCATCATACACTTTTACCGTCCAGGAGCGCTGCGCCTGGCATACCGGCAGCGAAAAAGGCTCTGGTTTCGTCTCTGGCTGGCGCACCAGTGGGGAATACGCATTGTTACAACGGATGCCGGGGGCTGGTGGCAGAGTACGCATGGGCTGCGCTTTCACTCGCCTCGCCTGCTCGAACGCAAGCTCATGTATGCCAGCGACGCGATCATAGCATATACACGCCAGCCGGATCAGCTCTACCGCGATAAAACGCTGCGCCGGCGCGCGCGTTGCCTGCCTCATCCCGGCTTTCGCGGTTATTATCCATTCGCTCCCATCCGCGCAACAGCTCGTTTGCGACTCGACTTCCCTGTCAACGCCGGTTTTGCCTACCTGTGCCTGGCTTCGATGCAAACTGAGCGCGAACTGCTCTACCTGCTCTCAGCATTTTCTGAGATGACCGGTCGGTCAGATCGATCACATGTTCGAGATAAAGCATCACCTGCGCACGGGGAGCCGCAACTACTGCTCGTGGGGCGCCCGGTTGATACAAGAATGCCCGGGCGTATCTTGAAACTGGCGGCGCATAATTCCGCCATTCACCTGCACCTGGCAGAGCCTTCCAAAGAGGATATTGCTCTTTACATGGGGGCAGCTGATGCCCTGGTGCTGCCCCATTTCGCCATTCATAGCGCCGGGATGCTGGAGATGGCCATGCTGGGACTCTCTTTTGAACGCGTCGTAATTGCACCCAACCTGCCACGTTTTCGCGGTATGCTGCCACCACGCGCCAGCGTCCTCTATGAAGCGGGCAGTCGTGATTCACTGACCCAGGCAATGATCGCCGCACAAACACTCGATTACAGGCTTTCAGAACAGGAAGCGCTGGCTCTGGATGCCGTGGGCGGTTGGGGTCACTATGTGCAGCGCCTCTTGAAGATCTACCAGGAGCTGGCCGGGACAAAAGGGGGTGTAATGCGCTTTGGCAACCCCTGATGAATTTTCACCAGCCCAATCGATCCTGTCATTCTGAGCGCAGCGAAGAATCCCTGCGACCACGAAGGCAGATTCTTCGCTGCGCTCAGAATGACAGGGCCGATATTGCTCGTTATAGGGCACAGACAAGTTACTGTTGAGTGCAATTTTATAACACCCCGCTTGATTCCTCCACAAACTCTTAACATATTCTCAACTTTTTTATTACGCATTACCCCCTATCATCAGCATGGATGTTCAGGTTATCAATCATCAATTCTTACCGGCACAGTGCGGAGAGAACCTATGTCGAGAATATTACGTCTGCTACTACTTATACCCCTGGCTGCGGCCATAGTGATAGGCGTATTCCTGATACGTGGCAAAATCCCGGTCGCATCGGCTTCGTGCGGTTCGTGGTCAGATCAGGCGCCTGCACCCGTCAATGGCAACAACAGCTTGCTGGCGGTTGCAGCTGTGGATGCAAACACGGCCTGGGCTGTTGGCGATAATAACAATTCGACGCTAATCGAGCAATGGAACGGCACAGGCTGGCAGGTTGTTCCCAGTCCCAACAGCCCGGCATCCGAACTGGATGTCCTCGATGGCGTTGCCGCTGCTGCCGCGAACGACATCTGGGCCGTGGGCTATGAGAATACGGGTGGCCTGGATGCGACATTGATTGAACACTGGGACGGCACAAGCTGGACTATCATCGCCAGCCCCAATATCGCGGGAACCAGCAACCGGCTGAACGCCGTAACGGTAATCTCTTCGACCGATGTCTGGGCCGTTGGATATTCCGGCACCAACGCTTCGCAGACGCTTATCGAAAACTGGAACGGCACAGGCTGGAGTATTGTCTCCAGCCCCAATGTGGGGACAGAGCTGAACTACCTCAACGGCGTGGCGGGAGATGCAGCCGGTGATATTTATGCTGTGGGCGAATATGAGAATCTCGGCGTCGATACCACAACCTTCCAGTCACTCATCCTGCATTATGATGGTACCAATTGGAGTGTTATGCAAAGCCCCAATCAGGGCAACGAGAGCAACTGGTTGCAGTCTATCACGCTCATCGGCGGCACGACCCGGTTCCTGGCCGTGGGCTATTATGGAAACGGCGACTATGTCAATACGCTGATCGAGCAATGGGATGGCAGCAACTGGACTGTTGTCTCCAGTCCTAACGGCGGTTCATATAACAGCATGTTGTATAGCGTAAGCTCCCCCGATGCCAACAATGCCTGGGCCATCGGCTTCTACAACGGCAGCACGGTAACGAATCAGACGCTGATAGAATACTTCAACGGTACAACCTGGAGTGTTGTACCCAGTCCCAATGTCGGCTCCTACGAAAATGACCTCTTCGCAGTTGCCGCTTACAACGATAATACCGTCTGGGCCGTTGGAGATAATTTGACGACGCAAGTCGGCAGCCCGCAGGCACTGATCGAGTTCTACTGCTAACCGGATACACCAGTAGGGGCGGGGATAGCGATGGATGGGTGGTGGGGAAGCTTGCTCCGCCCACCCGTCCCATAGTTGGAAGAAGCAAAAAGTCCCTTAGAATATCGCTCATAGTATGTTATCATATAGAGAGATGGTTTTTTGCTGTCCCTGTTCTTTCACCAGCACCCAAAGGAGCGTGCCCGATGATTGCAAGAGACATTATGACCCGCAAGGTATGTACCATCCAGCCGGAGGCCAGCGCGCAGGAAGCGGCGCAACTGCTTTACAGCCACCGTATCAGTGGCGCGCCCGTAGTTGATGCTGATGGCAAGCTGATCGGTATTATTACCGAGGCCGACATTATCAGCAAAGTCAACCGCGATGGATTGCGTGTTGGCGATATTATGAGCCACGAGCTGCTGGTCGTTAACGAGGAGACGCCCGTCAGCGAGATTGCCATGCTCCTCACCGAACGCAAGATCAAGCGTGTCCCGGTTGTAGAGAATGGCAAACTGGTAGGTATCGTCAGCCGCGCCGATATCGTTCACGCTGTCGCGCAAGGCCACCTGATCATTCGCCAGTGGTAGTCCACGTAGCAATCTTTCTGTCCCCTTATGAGACTTTTTTCCCGCTTTATTCGTTCATACCTTGATGGATAAGGTAAAGGAGAAAAAGTCAGCAATCCGTATGCCGTACCCTGTGAGTAGAAAACACCGGCGCATCAGCAGGGAAATGTTCTGTGTTCTTGCGCTCATTTTCCTCGCCACGCTGATGCGCTTTATCCTCATTTCTTATAACTGGCCGGTGACCAATAGCGATGAAGCCAATATGGGCATCCTGGCGCGCCATATCGCCTATAATGGCGAATGGCCCATTTTCTTCTATGGTCTGCCCTACCTGGGTCCACTGGAGGGCTATATCGCCGCCCCGTTATTTCATCTCTTCGGCCCCTCGACCTTCACCTTGCGACTCGGCCTTTTGCCATTCTATCCGCTTTTTGTCATCTGCATGTATTATCTTACCCGCTTGCTCTATACGCGGAAACTTGCCCTCTTTACTCTCGTACTGTTCTGTTTTGGTTCAGCGGAAATCATCACACGGCAAGTCAAAGCAGTTGGTGAATACCCGGAGACGCTCTTCTTTGCGGCTTTCATCAGCTTCGTCGTCTCCTGGCTGGTTCTCTCATATCATTCTTCCAACGAAAAAGACTCGCGTAAGATTAACGAACAAATCGAACAACCCCACGAAGCCGATAAATCGGCGCTGGGCACGGTGAACCGGCCCCTACGGCTCCGCCGTAGGCCCCGATTTATCGCGGGCAGCGCCGATTTATCGGCCTCGTGGGAATCGATGATCGGAACCGATAATCGGACTACTGCGCGGCGCATCTTTATTTACGGCGTTCTGGGCCTGGTGGTGGGTCTTGCGCTCTGGGTCGATTTCCTGATCTTGCCTTTTCTCGCCACCGCTGCCATGCTTTTACTCCTGTTCTGCCGTCGCGAACTTCGCTCATGGGCAGGTCTTTGCCTGTTGTTGGGTATTGTGATCGGCGCTTTTCCCCTCATTTATTACAATGTGACCGCGCCAATACAGCAGAATTCACTCGTGGTTTTGTTCAGCATTGATCGTTCTGGCTCCCAGTTGCATCTTCCATTCTTACAGCAGATCGTTGGCACGCTGATGATCAGCCTGCCGGACGCAACCGGGTTTAATCCGCTCTGCCCGACGCAGGCTTTCCCCTACTTTGGGACGCCAGACGTGTCTTGCATCGTTCTCCAGACCGGTTGGAGTCTCGGCTACTTGATTTTGTGGACAATTGCCACATGTTTTGCGGTGGCTGCGATCTGGCGCGGGCGCAGGGGCGCCTTGTTGCTGAACCCGAACTGGTCATTTGAGGAGCGGCAACAGGTGATACGCCAGTTCTGCCGCCTGATGCTACTGATGAGCGCGGGTGGCACCATTTTGCTATACGCTCTCAGCACTGTCGCCGCCACCTTTCCCGCGCCGACTGCCCGCTACCTTGAATGTATACTCGTTGCCCTGCCCGCGGTAATCTGGCCGTTGTGGAAAGGATTGAGTGACGGGCATGTGTCGCGTTTGTTCGCAAACTGGAAAAGTGGTACCGGCTTGCTTGTACGAGTGGGCTTACTGTTGCTCATCCTGTTCATGTTTGTGCTGGGAACATTCAGTACTTTTACTCAGATTCCGGAGGCACAAGCAGCCTATGCACAACAAAACGCGCTGGCACAGGATCTGCTCGAACTTCATGCCACGCGCATCTATTCTGAGTACTGGACCTGCAATCGCCTCATTTTTCAAAGTCAGGAGCAGATTATTTGCAGTTCGCTCGATGATAACCTTAACCCCGGCTTCGACCGTTATGCCCCTTATCGCGCCATCGTCAGAGCAGCTCCCCATCCTGCTTACGTCTTTCCGCAGGGCAGTCCCCAGGTACGGCTCCTCGATGCCAGAATGCGCGGCGACCCCCGGTTCAGCAATGCTTTTCAGCGCCTGGCACTGGAAGGATACGTGATCTATCTCCCCAGAGGATAAAGAACTGGTGATTATCCAGAAGAATCTCGCGACGCACCTGGCTAATCAGCAGTCCTAGATAATGGAATCAATTCTGGCGTTCAGTTATAATAGGCATCATGTAGGCAGCACTATTCCGAGGCTTGAGAGGATCAAATTGAAAAGCACAACACAGGGAAACACTACACAGAAAAATACTTCACAAAAACACTCGTCACACGTGGCACGCGAGATAATTGAAACCATCGCACTGACGCTCTTCATCTTCATTGTCATTCACTTCACTGTGCAGAACTACCTTGTCGATGGCATCAGCATGCAACCCGGTCTGCAAAATGGTGAATACGTACTCGTCAATAAAGTCGCTTACCTCTTCCATTCTCCTGAACGCGGAGATGTGATTGTCTTTGAATGGCCGCGCGATACGACGAAAAATCTTATTAAACGCGTTATCGGCCTGCCAGGTGATACACTGGTACTGACCGGCAAGACCGTCACGGTGGATGGGGTCACGCTGAAGGAACCATACATCAGCGCGCCCGTTAACTTCATCGGCGAAACGGTGCATGTTCCGGCTAATGAATATTTCGTCATGGGCGATAATCGCCCTGCAAGCGATGATTCGCGTGATTGGGGTCTATTGCCCAGGGATGATATCATCGGTAAAGCCGTCATGGTTTACTGGCCGAGCAACCATTGGCAGCTTATCAACACCTATTCGTCGGTTTATGCTCAAATCAAACCCGGCTCGTGACAGAAAGCGAGGACTCCATGGCTCACTCGGATTCGGAATATCCCCTGCACCAGCCACAGGGCAGAAAGCGCCGTGAACCATTCGACGCTGAAACAGAGATCGACGACTTTGAATCGGAGCATGGCGCCGGTAGCCCTCGCAGGTCGCGCTTTCAGACTCACGCGCCCTTTCACCAGCGTAATGCGCCATATACTCCTCAATTGCCCCCGTGGAGGACGCGCAATACGCTGATCATTGGCTTCATCACCGGCATTATCGTCGCTCTACAGGGCATCATCGTGACCCTTCTCAACGCACCCATTTACAACAGCGTAAAACACGTGCCTCAAGGCCAGATGACCTTGAACCAGCTCGGAACGCTCGTTGGCCTCTTTTGCCTGACATCGTTCATCAGCCTGCTGTTCTACTTTATCGCGGGCTTCATTACGGGCAAAGTCGCGGTTGATCGCAGGCTGGGCTTTCTGGCCGGTTTTCTGGCCGGCATCGTCGCCTCTGTCATCAACTATCTTATCCACCAGGTTCCTCAATATCCCGATGCCACTACGCCCGGCTTTAATGGCGGAGCGGGCGGTATCGTGAGCGGGTTCTTAGGCGCTCTGGTCTTGCTGGCAGTAACGGCCCTGGTAGCGGCAGCTGTAAGCTACCTGGGGGCAAGGATCGCCTCGCGCAATCACGAATTTTATACCGGCTACGAAGAGTGAGCTAACCGGCGTCTTTATCCGTCATCGTATCCGCCTCTCTCCATGGGGGCGATTCGCCATGTGCCTCCATCTCCTGCTCGCGCTCGTCGCGGGCAACCTCGTAGATCACTCCAACCTGGGGTGAGGGCAGCAATTCGGTATCGATCTGCTGGAGCAGGCCGTTCAGACCGCCTCCCGGCAGCGGCTCGACCTGCATCCGTGCTACCTTCCCATCCCTCACTGTGAAGCGCGTGCGCGTTTGCGGCAGCTCGACAGATATGCCCGTGTATGGAACAAGTGGCACGCCAAACATAGGCAGGCTCAGCGTCTGTGTATGCGTCCCCGATATCTGTATGAAGGCATCCACTATGCCATCTTCCTCACGCGTGTCGCTCAGATTGAAGGTATAATCGGGCATCGCGGCATGCAGCTCGCTTTGGAGGGCCAGAAATTCGCCCTTATCCAGTGCCTGTGGCGTCCAGCCCTCGAACACAAAATCGTCCATCATATATTGCGCTGCCATATCCATATCGCCGGATTGCAGGGCCGTGATAAATGTCTGTACTATCTCTGTGGCGTTCAATACAATATCCTCCTTACTATCTGACCATTACCATGTACACGAATAAGGACAGAGAAGGAGAGGCATCATCACTCTTCCTCAATATTTTCGTTCTCCGGTGCCAGCGTATATTCCGCCGGCGCGAAGAAGACCAGGATCATCAAATCCTCGGTGATCGAGTGAAAGCGATGTTCGACGTTCGCGCCCACGAAGACTATTGTACCCGGCTCCACAGCTCGATTCTCCTCGCCTACCTGGATGGCGCCGCGCCCGCTGACGATATAGTAGACTTCATCTTCTGTATGTGGCTCTTGCAAATCGATTCCACCAGCGGAGAGCTTGTACAGCCCCATACTGAGGGCAGGAACGCGCAAAAATTCCAGGTACGCGTCAATCGATTGACCGTGTTGATGAACCAGTTCGGAGAGTTCAAAAGCGTCCATATTGTTTATTTCCTCACAACTCTGTTTCGCAGTGTGCCAATGCCATCGATCTCGGTTTCTACCACATCGCCATCGTGTAGATACTCGGGTGGGTTGCGCGCAAAGCCTACGCCGCTGGGCGTGCCGGTGGCAATGATATCGCCCGGCTCCAGCGTCATGCCCAGCGAGAGATCGGCAATGATCCTGCTCACGGTAAAGATCATCTGGTTGGTATTGCCGTCCTGCCTGGTCACGCCATTGACGCGCAGGCAAAGATGCACTTCCTGCGGGTCAGGAATCTCATCGGCGGTCACGACCCATGGCCCCATCGGGCAGTAGCCATCAATGCTTTTGCCCTTGAAAAATTGCTTGTGGCGCGATTGCAGGTCGCGAGCGGTGACATCATTCAGAACGGTATAGCCAAAGACGTGCGAGAGAGCATCCTCCTCGCGAATATTCTTGCCGCCCTTGCCAATAATCACCGCCAGTTCGGCTTCCCAGTCGATCTGCTCCGAGACCGCCGGGTCGATCACGATGTCGCCGTATGGCGCATTGACCGTGGTCGGAGCCTTGGTGAAGATCACAGGATATTCCGGCAAGCTGGCATCCTGGCCGCGTATGGCCGCCGTCTCCCGCCGGTGTTCGGCATAATTCCAACCCAGGCACATGATATTCCTGCGCGGGCGCGGAATAGGGGCCGCAAGTTGCACATTGCTCAAATCGTGCGCGGCCCCAATATCGATGAACGTTTTGACCTCGCTAAAGCGCCGGTTGCCGGCTTTCTCCAGGATCGCGTGCAGGCTCTGCATTCCTTGCTCATAATGATCGAGCAAGTCAAGCATGTGTTCGTATGGAGCCACATTCAGCGCCCGTGCCGCCAGGTCAACATCGACGATTTCATTGTCCTTCACGATGCCCAGGCGCACCTGCGGAATATCGCTCGTAGAAAAGCTTGCCAGTCTCATAAAGACCTCCTTGCTTACAGTAAATAGCCTGGTGATTATTCAGAAGTTGGCCGGGATTCTTCGCTGCGCTCAGAATCCCTGACGCGAAGTAGCCCACAGTCCGCTTACGCACTTCTGGGTAATCATCAGAAATAGCTTCTGTTCAGAATTGTTATCTATATGGTACGATAACAGCAAGGTGTATTTCAAAGTCAAACAAGAATGGAGAACAATCTATGGCGGTTCAGCCTCGCATAGCCTCGGCGGTAATGGTATTGCGCGACGCGGCAGCAGGAGATGGCATCGAAGTATTTATGGTGCGACGCGTCATCCAGAGCGATTTTATGCCGGATGTCTACGTGTTCCCCGGTGGTTCCGTACAGCCGGATGATCGCGCTGCCGAGCTTGAGGTAGGTGTCAGCATGCCTGTTGCGCAATCTCTCGCCGACCCGGAAGGCCATACTATGCCGGGCAGCGGTGTGCGTGCAGCAGCCATCCGCGAATTGTTCGAGGAAGCAGGCGTCCTTCTTGCATACAGGGGCGGAAGCATACTGGCATTCAACGATGAAAATATGGCGCGTTTCGAGACATACCGCCAGGCTTTCAATGAGCGTAAGGGCTCGCTGGTAGAGATGGCGCGCGCCGAAAACCTGGTGCTGGCAACCGACAGGCTGGGCTATTTCGCGCACTGGATTACTCCCGAGGGTATGCCCAAGCGTTACGATACCTATTTCTTTGTGACCACCGCACCAGAGGAACAGCAGGCCGCGCATGATCGCCTGGAAACCAGCGAGGGCATCTGGATCGCGCCCTCTGAAGCCCTGGCGCGTTTCGAGCGCAACGAATTTCCGCTCGTCTTTGCCACCATCCACCAGCTGCGTGACCTCGCCGCATTTTCCAGCGTGAAGCAGGCCCTGGAATCGACAACGACACAACACGTCCCCACACGCATGCCGGTACTGATTGAGGAAAATGGGAAAAGAAGGGTCTTCTTGCAAGAGGATGCAAACAATATGTGGGTGGTACCGGAAAATATGATAAGAATGTAAAACAGGAACATAGACCTATGCGAAATGAACTACTGAGCTGGTTTGCGCGGGAAGGGCTGCTCCTGCACGATGTCATAACGTCGGGAGACGAACCGGAACACGACGAAATCAAAGTAACAGTCAAAGCGCCCATCATCGCTCTGAGCCGTGCCGCGAGCGATTTTCGCGAATGCCCAGATCCCGTCCTGTTTGGCTACCCCGAATCCAGCCTCGATATGATGACGCTAGAAGATTTCCATGCCTTCGTGTATGAATGGTTCGAGCGCGCGGTGGCGGCAGGCATGGGCCGCTGCTTCGTCTGTAACAAAGTGCTGGATATGGGAAATGAAAAGCCCTGGGACGCCGTATTTGTGAGCTATGACTGGCATTGCTGGCTGCTGGTACATTTCGATTGCAAGAAATATCTCAATCGTGACCTCAAAGGGCGCAATCCTTTTGAAGTCGCCTTGCAGCCACCCGAATTTTTTGATATGCGATTAACATGAGGCAGTCCCTGCCCTATGTTTGTAAAAGGCGAAAGAGATGGATAAGAATCAGGTTGCCAATGTATTGGATGAGGTTGGCACGCTGCTGGAATTAAAGGAAGGAACCAGCCCGTTCGAGGTACGCGCTTACCAGAACGCGGCCCGTTCTGTGAACGCGCTCGACGGTGATATCGAGCAGCTGGTGCGCGAAGGCAAGCTGAAAGGCGTGCCGGGACTGGGGCCAACGATCATCAAGCGCATCGAAGAGCTGGTCAATACCGGCCATATGGAGATGTATGACGAGCTGGTTGCCACTACACCCGCCATCAAGCTCGAAATGATGCGCATTCCGGGCGTAGGGCCGAAGAAGATCAACGCCATCTACACCCAGTTGCACGTCAACAGCATCGCCGAGCTGGAGCAGGCGTGCAAAGAGGGGAAGGTGGCCGCGCTGCCCGGCTTCGGCAAGAAGACGCAGGACAACATCCTGCAAGGGCTGGCCTTTCTCGCGCAACATTCCGGTCGTTTCCTCTATCCCGTGGCCGAGGAAGAGGCGGAGCGCATCTACAAGGTGCTAAGGGCCATACCGGAGATTGTGCGCCTGGAGATTGGCGGAAGCCTGCGCCGCCGCCGCGAGACGATTGGCGATATCGACATGGTGGCAAGCGTGGCCGATGACGCCGGCATTGACGTGCGGCGCAAGATCATGGACGTGTTCACCAGCCAGCCCTCGGTCGAAGCGATCACCGGCAAGGGCGACACAAAGTCGAGCGTGGTTCTCAAATCCGGCATCAATATGGACCTGCGCGTCGTCAACGACAGCCAGTTCCCCTACACGCTGCACCATTTCACCGGCTCCAAAGAGCATCACATCCCCCTGCGGCGGCGCGCGCTCAGCATGAACATGACCATCAACGATTATGGCCTCTTCAAGGGCAAGGAGCCGAACCTGGAGCTTATTCCGTGCAAGGATGAGGCAGATATCTATGCCGCGCTGGGCATGGACTACATCGAACCCGAGTTGCGCGAAGATATGGGCGAGATCGAGGCTGCTATCCAGCACAAGCTGCCCAGACTGGTGCAGATGAGCGATATTAAGGGCATACTGCACGTGCATTCGGTCTGGAGCGATGGACAGAATACCATTCGCGAGATGGCCGAGGCATGCATCGCGCGGGGCTTTACCTATCTCGGCATGAGCGACCATAGCAAAGTCGCGGCCTATGCCGGCGGGCTGAATGAAGATGCCCTGCGCCGCCAGGGCGAGGAGATCGACCGCCTGAACGAAGAATTCGCGGGTCGCATTCATATCCTCAAAGGGACAGAATGCGATATCCTGCGCGATGGCTCGCTCGATTTTCCCGACGATGTGCTGGCGAGCCTGGATTTTGTCGTCGCCTCCATCCACAGCCAGTTCAATCTCTCGCCCGAAGAGCAAACACAGCGCATGCTGCGCGCCATCGCGAACCCCTATGTCGATATCATCGGCCACCCGACCGGACGCATCCTGCTCGGCAGAGAGGGCTACTCGCTGGATGTAGAGGCGATCATCGATGCCGCCGCCGAACATCACGTCAGCATCGAAATCAACGCCCATCCCTCGCGACTCGACCTGGATTGGCGCTACCTGCATCGCGCGCGCGACAAGGGCATGAAAATCCCCATCGATCCCGACGCGCACAGCATCGATGGACTGGATGTCTTGAAATACGGCGTGAATATAGCGCGCAAAGGCTGGCTGCGTCCCCAGGATGTACTGAATGCCATGCCGTTGCAGGAACTGCTGGATTATTTCAGGAAGAGAAGAACGGGCCGCAAGTGAGGACTTACTAGTTGAAGCATCTTGATTATGGGATTTCACAAAATAGTTTGGCAAGGGACGCGGGCCGATAAATCGGCCCGCGTGGACCACCGGATGAATACATTAAAATTCCTAATCAAGATTTTTCCACTGGCTCCCCGTCCATATCCAGGTTTTGGCCTGTCTATTAGCTTTATCTCCTGTCGTTGCCAGGACAAGGATATACTGGCGAGCAGCATCGTAGGCAGCACTATTGTAGCCGCCGCTGGGAGCGGGCATGGCGGATTGCTCGACCCAGGTAGTACCATTCCAGAGCCAGGTATCGGACAACTGCGTGCTGGCAGCTTCGCCCCCAAAAAGGACGAGTTGCTGGCTCGCCGCGTCATAAACCATGCAAGCATGGATACGGGCCGGCGGACTGCTGGCGGAATGTAGCTGCGTCCAGGTGTGGCCATCCCAGGCCCAGGTATCGTTGAGAGAATTGCCTGCTCCCCCACCAAAGAGAATGACCTGCCCGGTCGCCGCATCATAGGCCATGCTGGCCCCGAAGCGCGCCGGAGGCGAAGTGGGCGGGTGCAACTGCGTCCAGGTGTGGCCATCCCAGGTCCAGGTATCATTCAAGGCAGGCGAGAAATGGCCTTGCTGGCTCTCACCGCCAAAGAGCAGCACCTGCCGGTTGGCCGCCTCATAGACCATCGCGGCATCATCGCGTGCGACGGGTGAGCTGGCGGGGTACAACTGCGTCCAGGTCTGCCCATTCCAGGTCCAGGTATCACCCAGGTCGGTGCCGCTGTCGCTGACACCGCCAAAGAGTAGCACGGTGCCGGTCGCCGCATCATAGGCCATGCTGGCACCGTCGCGTGCTGGAGGTGAGGTGGATGGATGTAAGGCAAGCCAGGTCTGGCCATTCCAGGCCCAGGTATCATTCAGCTTCCCGGCAGGCGCGCCAGTCCCACCAAAGAGCAGGTCCATCCCCATCCCTGGATCATATACCATGCTGCTGGCCTCTCTTGTTGGAGTAACCTCGGACAAAGAAGGAGTAGGGCTGGCCAGGGTCTTCACTGTTGGCGTGACCGCAGGCGATGATTGGTTTGTTGGAGTGTCCGTGCTGCAAGCAATTACCAGGAAAGCCATACCGGGAAGGAGTATGGCTAGAGCAAGCTTTTGCAATAAACGTGTCTGCTTAACGGTATTGCTTTCTTGCCGCTCTATTCGATCAGCGTTATTTAGTTGGATGCGATTGATACCATATCCAGGTTTGAGCTTGTACATGGGCTTTTGCTCCTATATTTTATTTTTTAAACAGCGCTGGATCAGCACAAAAAACTGTAGACACCAACATGAGCTTAACTGTATAATAATAGAGGTAACTTTGAAAATCAACTTTATAAGACTAATTGAGAAGGATAATATGTGGGCAATTTACCCATAAGCTCCACTACTATTCGTTTTGTCGGATTACCGGCTCTACTCCTTCTGGCCCTCTCTCTGCTGCTTACAGCATGTGATACCAGCGCCGTAGGCATAGGCCAAAAAGCAGCGACTCCCACGTTTCAGGAAGTAGATGGCACGCCAAAAGGTCCTGGCTCCGCGAACCTGACCGCCACCGCGCGAGCCACACCCATCGTTACCGTTTGTCCCACGTTTAGCGTCGCACCGGCTTCTACCACCGGATGGAAGCTCTATAGGGATACACGCTTTCCATTCCAGTTTGCCATTCCCCCAGGCTGGAAGGCTGGCTCATTCAATGGCAGCAGCGCAGATGGTTCGGATACGTACTACGAGGTTGCAGTATTACCGGATGCGAGTACATTTCCTTTTGAACACGCAAGTGGTGCTCCTGAGGAGTTTGAAATATCAATAGGTCTTACTACCCCTCCATTCAATCCATCAAGTGATCCTACATGGATAGCAGAAAGAACTCCTATTACCATCAGCGGAACGAAGGCTAATTTATATGATCGAACCTCTCCAGATTGTGGAGAATATGATCGTACCACAGTAGCCGAATTTGGGCAGCATCAATTTACCTTCTATACGGGAATATATGCTCCTGGAAAGGCGCAGCAGGATATCTCGCTGTTTTTAGGAATATTGCGGAGCTTTAAGTATACAGGATAATCTGAACTTTTTCTCCGGCGTTTTTTGCGGTGAGGACAAGTGGGGCGGGATTCTTCGCTGCGCTCAGAATGACATGCCCCGGACACAGCCAGCTGTGTCCGGGGCATGTCATTCTGAGCGCAGCGAAGAATCCTCGCGCACTTTTCAGGCAACGTGGGCTTACCTGATTCTGGAATGGGGAATCAGCAGGAGGAATTATGGGTGAGGCAGTATGCCCATGAAGGAGATGACGCCACATGTGCATACTATTCCTCTCCCTATAGTAATACTGTACCATGTTTCATGACTGTATGCCAGATTGCTTTATTTTGTACTATGTGTCGCACTTATCCCAACTGTTTGAGCCGGGTCACGCTATCAATCGGCCAGCGCCTCGGCTCCTTGAGCGCCACTGGCGATGACCTGGCGGCGTTTGAAGCCGTACCAGTAGATGCCGCCGACGACGAAGAGGACAACCAGCGAGAACTCAAAGATGGGAGTGCCACCCAGTACAGGAATATTGGCCCAGGAAGTGAAAGCCGCTCCCATCGTCGGATTGGTGTACGTATTACGTAGCCCACCGAACCACAGGAAGTTGATGAGCATCAAACCGCCGTAGATTAGCGCCAGTATATTGATCGGGATGCCCCATCCACCCAGGCTAAAGGGCGTGCGAACGCGCGGCCAGCCTTTAAAGCGAGCGCGGAGAGAGGCGATATTGTTCATGAAGTACGAGAGGTAAATCATGCCTGTCGCGCCGGTGACCAGAACGCCGATGGCCTGGCTATACAGGAATGGGAGAGCCGAGAGCACCGCAACAGCAATGCCCGCCCACAGGGGAGTGCGCAGCCCAGGGCTGACTGTTCCCCAGACTTTGCCGAATGGCAGGCGCTCATCGCGGCCCATCGAGAACATCAGGCGAATGGTAGCGGATTGGATAGCCAGCGTGCAGACGCACACGGCTACCAAGACCACCGCCAGGTAGACATTGCCCCACGCGGTACCCAGCGCATCCTGAATAATCGCGGGCAGCGTGTTTGTGTAGTTTGCTCCGGCGGCGATGGCCTCAATTTTGGCGGGATTTTGAATGGAAAGGATGGTACCGCCCAGGAAGAGGACACCGGCGATCATCGAAAGCCCAATCGCCCATAGCACGCCGCGCGGCGCATTCCTCTGCGGGTCTTTCGTTTCTTCGCCCAGGGTTCCCGCCGTATCGAAGCCGTAGATGACGAACAGGGACATGAACAGCGCCGCGGCGAAAGCGCCGAAGTAGCTGGTGCCGAAGCCAGGCGTCCACGGATTATCAGGGGTCTGGATGGGTGAGACGGGTCCCGTGAAGAGGAAACCGAGTGACTGGTGATGGAAGAAGATCAGCAGCACGAGCGCGAACAGGAACATGCCGATGATCTCCGCCGCTACGCCGATATTATTGATGAAAGCTACCAGCCTGACGCCCGCGACATTAATAATCGTGCCGACGATTATTGAGACCAGCGCAATGAAGACGGCGATGGGCATGCCCAGGACACTTGCAGGCATATTGGGGAAGATGGCCAGCAAAGGAATAGGCACGGTATAGGCAACCGCCGTGATGGTGAGAACGCCGGCAAAGAAATAAATCCAGCCGGTGAACCAGCCCAGGCTATGACCGGAGAGTCGCTTGCTCCATTGATAGATCGAGCCTGCGATGGGGAAATGCGAGGACAGTTCGGCGAAGTTCAGCGCTACGATGAACTGTCCGATGGCCACAATGGGCCATGTCCAGAAGAATGCCGGGCCTCCTGCCAGGATGCCGAGATAAAAGAGAGAGAAGGTGCCGGTGGAGACGGAGATGTAGGAAAAGGCAACCGCGAAGTTGGAGAGGAAACCAAGCGTGCGCCGCAGTTCCTGCCGGTAGCCAAACTTTTCCAGTAATGCCTCATCTCGCTCCTGCTGCTGTTGAGATAGGTCGCTTTGGGCCATGTGAGAAAGCCTCCTTCGAGATGATTCCAATGATCAATCAAAAGAGAACGGCTTCACTCGCCTCTTTAAGTAAGACGAGCGATAAAAAGGGGTTAGTAAGGGTCATAATGCAGGCATATCCTGGAGAGGTCTTTGTGGAACGCCCTTATTGACCACACAACAGCTATAGATTTGCGGAATTCGTGCTGATGGATTGGGAAAAATTGCATATTCGTAACAATCCGTTATGAATAGTCCGAAATCTTTACCTGTTGCTACTACATAGTAGAGTCTAACATATTTCATTGCTAATAAGCAATGTTCACATAATCCATATGGCGAAGATGGTTGTTTTGGAGAGGGACTTCCCCAAACCACCTGATACATTGGCATTTCATGCAAACACGACATACAATAGCCATAGAACCAGAACGAATGCCGTAGGGACAGCGCCTTGTGCCTGTCCGCGTCGGAGTCGCAGGACAGGCACAAGGCGCTGTCCCTACGGCATGGCTCGATTCTCGTTTGTGGATTTTAGGATGTAAGGAAAGGAAATGACGATGCGCAGTAAGATATCTGTGATTGGCGCGGGTTTTGTGGGAAGCACGCTGGCCCAGCGACTGGCAGAACGCGATTATGCCGATGTGGTGATGTTTGATATCATTCCCAATATGCCGCAGGGCAAGGCGCTGGATATGCTCCAGGCAGGGCCGATCCTTGGCTACGATTCGATGGTAACTGGTACGAATGATTATGCCGATACGAAAGATTCGAATATTGTGGTGATTACTTCCGGTTTTCCCCGCAAGCCCGGCATGTCCCGCGATGACCTGGTCAAGAAAAATCAAGAGGTGATTACGCAGGTCACGCAGGAGGTAGTGAAGACCTCGCCGAACTCGATCATTATCATGGTGACGAATCCGCTGGATGCGATGGCGCAGCTGGCATATCATATCAGCGGTTTTCCACGCGAGCGCGTCATCGGTATGGCGGGCGTGCTGGATACGGCGCGTTTCCGCACGTTTATCGCCCAGGAGTTGAATGTATCGGTGCGGGATGTTCAGGCCTATGTACTGGGCGGCCACGGCGATACAATGGTGCCGCTGGCGCGCATGTGTACGGTAGCAGGCATTCCCATTTCCCAATTGATGCCGGCTGAGCGCATCGAGCAGATCGTGCAGCGCACGCGCGACGGCGGTGCTGAGATCGTGAAGCTGCTGGGTACGGGCAGCGCCTACTTCGCGCCCTCGGCCTCGGTACTGCAAATGGTCGATTCCATTTTGCTGGATAAGAAGATGATTATGCCCTGCGCGGTCTACCTGCAAGGCGAGTATGGCATCCACGACCTGTTTGTCGGCGTGCCGGCCAAATTGGGCGCGAAAGGCCTGGAAGAAGTGATCCAGGTCGAACTGAACGAACAGGAACGCGCCCTGCTCCAGAAATCGGCGGACGCCGTGAAGGAGCTGGTGCAGGTGATGGGAATTTAGCAGTTAAGCAAGAACAAATAAGCGGTATCTTATAGTGCGCGAGCCATAAGATGCCGCTTATTTGTTCTTGCTTAACCGGCGATATCCTTCTCGAAAAGAACCCTGGTCGGTGTAACCCTCACCAGTAATTCCCCCTGGACGCCGTTGCGTTTACCGTACTCTTCGGCCCTGTCCTCACCCATGTATCTACCGCCGATGCGCGTGGCCCAGAGAAGCAATGCGTTGAGATCATCGCTCAGGTTGGCAGTGCCTTCGACCATGATATAGGCATATGGGGGCGTTTCATCGTCGACGCAGAGGCAAACTCGTGAATCGCGCCGTATATTCGCCGCTTTCACGGTATGCTCGCCGGTGGTGAAGACGATGGTATCGCCATCCAGCATGAACCAGATGGGAACGACGTGCGGGCGACCGTCTTTGCGCGCGGTTGCCAGCTTGCCGGTGCGGGTTCCGTGTAAGAGAAAGTCGCGTTGTTCGTTGGTAAATGTTTGCATAGAAATTGATCTCTTTACTGATGATAGAATGCGCCGATCAGGATTTTACCAGGTTGAAGACATCGGGCGTGCCGGTGCCTGTACCCATGTCATAATATTTTCTCACGGAATAGAAGTCCTTATCAACGACTTACCCACAAATCTGCAATAGCGCTCCGTTGCCGCCTCAATAGCCTGGTTCTGGGCTTCGCTCAATGGAGTGAAGAGTTCTTGCGTAATGATCACAGCATCCTTTTTGAACGAGCGCTTCCACGTACCCACGATCTGGCCATCGACAACGATAGTTGGGCCGAAGATGCCATTTCCCGTTCTCTGGGCATATGACGGGTCAAGTACAGCACTGCGATCTTTATATGCTACGGTATACTCATCATAAGGTGGCAGCAAATAAGCCGTTGAATCTGATACTGTAAGGGATGTAGACCGGGAAAGCCAGTAAACGCGGTTGTCGATAGTCTCCTTGACCAATTGCACCTTGACCATTTCAAGGCTGGCCCTGGCATCAGCTGCCGGCAATCCTGACCACCAGGTAAAATCTTGCAGCGTCGCGGGTCCATGACTTGTAAAATAGCGATGGGCCAGTTCTGCCATGGCCTCTTCGCGTGCGAGCATACGGGAGACGGGCACCAGTTCATCCAGCAGCGCAAAGGTGAATTGCTTGCCGCGCCGCGTGCCAGAGGCGATGACACCTTCCATCTCAGCACGGTGCAAGATAAAGGTGAGGCGCAGGCCGGCGGTAGAAATACCTTCCCGTTGCAAAGCCGCGGCCAGCTCCTGGCGAGTAAGTTGTTTGCCGCCCTGAAGCGTTTTCGTGAAGATAGCGTTGCACCTGGCAAAGGTTGCCTCGTCCAGTTCGAACCGGCGATACCAGGAAGCCATGCTTGCAATCCTTCCCGGCGCCATCAACGCGAGCAGCCAGCGAATATCCTCTGAGGCGACATAATGCCACGTATCGCGCATAGGATGCGTGCGCACTATGTCGCCATTGGCTATGGCCTGCTCAATATCTGCCTCAACCGCGTTTCGCATACGCAGTCCAAGCGCCCAGAGCGAGCCGAGATAGTCCTGCGCCTGGACTGCGCCAAGCCAGTGAACGACCCCGGCGGGTTTTTCAAGCGTTTGTTGGGCAATGAGCTGGTTGTGCAGGCGCAGGCGCGCAATATCCAGATTTACCATAGTAGTAGTCATGCCTTTCCCTCTCTCATCTCAACTCAATGGCCATTCTTCATAACTCAAAGTATATCCTGTAAGGAGGACAGAATCGGCCCTTGTTTGGATCGGAGAGTTTGCCTACCATCGGAATCATGGTCATTGAGGCCAGGATATAGGCCGTCACGACCCGGCTATAGCGATCAAGACCGTGCAATTGCGCGATGATGCGCGGCATAGCAGTGCTGACAATCGCCTGGTCAAGCGCCTCCAGGAAGAGCGTCAGCATCAGGGCGCTCATCACAGAGATGAGCGCAAAGCCTCGCAGTCGAAGCTTGCCGGTGGACTCAAGAGGAACAGATGCGGAAGTCATCGGTTCGTTCCTCTCTCTCATTTGACTTGACGTTTTTCATATTCAAAGTATATCCTGAAAGGAGGACATAATTGGCCCTCGTTTGAGGGGAAATTAGCGGAAAAATACCGGAAGGTGAGATTTGTCATGTATCATCCAACCAGCCGTGTCCTGGCGGTACTCGAATTGCTTCAGGCCCGGCCATCGATCACCGGCCCTGAGCTAGCCGCGCGATTAGAGATGGACGTGCGCACTGTGCGCCGCTATATCATGCACCTGCAGGATGTAGGAATTCCGGTCGAGGCCAGCATTGGTCGCTACGGCGGCTACCGCCTGCGACCCGGCTTTAAGCTGCCTCCACTGATGTTTACAGAGGAGGAAGCTACAGCTGTCGTGCTGGGCCTGCTGGCAAGCTCATGGTTGGAGGTTGGACAATCACCGGTGGCCATTGAGGGAGCGATGGCCAAAGTCTCCCGCGTTCTGCCGCAGCGGGTCCGCGAGCGCCTGCAAGCCGTTACCACGCACCTGATCCTGCCAACCCAGCAACAAGAATCGCGGCCCGATGCTTCATTGCTGCTCAACCTGAGCGAATCGATTGCGCAGTGCCAGCGTGTAACCCTCGACTATTGTTCTCACGCTAACGAAGTCACCCATCGCAAGGTTGAGCCGTATGGCATCATAGGCTGGCGAGGATACTGGTACCTGGTCGGCTACTGCTGCATGCGCCAGGACTACCGCACGTTTCGCCTGGACCGCATCCAGCAGATAGAGTATCTCACGGAACCTTTTGAACGCGACGAAACGTTCGATTGCCAGGCATATGTGGCGAAGCAGTATGGTAGGACCTCAGGCGGCTTTGACATCAAGGTAGAGTTTCAGGCCCCGCTATCTATCCTGCAACAAAAGATTCCGGCATCCTATGGCTCGCTTACTGCCACTCCAACAGGGACCTTGCTTCAGAGCCAGTATGACGATCTGGACGGCATGGCGCGTTATCTGATGATCCTCAACCTTCCATTCGTCGTACACGAGCCGGTAGAATTGCGAGAAGCACTGCTGCGCCTATCGGAGCAGATGGTGCAGAGGGCGACTGCTCAATAAATTGGAGCAAGCGTGGAGTATCACGAACAGGGTTCCATCCCCTCGTCTCTGCAAACCCGGGTAGCGTTCCAGGAAGGGGCAAAGCGTATTAGAGTTTTCCCGCAGCCGAAATAGCCATATCCAGCGGCAGGGTCAGGCAGCGCACCGCTCCTCCGGCCTTGAGGAACTCGTTTACAGGTGAGACGCACACCTCGTATCCCCAGCGTTCGAGGATGCGTCCGACGCGCGGCGGGCAGGCGGGCATGATGACGACTTTGTTCACCACTACACAGTTTGCGCAAAAGGTTAGCGCCTCATCAAGTTCGAGGACGAGCGGTTCCGGCACGATCTCAGCGATAATTGCATTGCTTTCGCGATCCCAGGCCGCCGGGTTAATGATGGCATGCTGCGTATCGAGCGGAGAAAAGCTGATATCCAGGTGATAGAAACGCTCATCGACGAGCCGGATGGAATGAACCGGGATGTCCAGCAATCGAGAGAGCGCGGCATGAGCGGAACGGCTCGAACGGAATCCATACGCGGCCAGCAGGCAGCCTCCATAGGGGAAAGCGTCGCCGCAGCCTTCAAAGAAGAGATTGCCATCGCCGGTCAGCTCTGCTACTTCACTACCGCGAGCCTGAAACCATTGTGAGGTATAGATTGACTCCGGTTGGCGCTCAGGATGGCGGAAGCGGCTCAAGATGATTCTCCGGCCATCCACCAGGCCGGCATTGGCAACGAAGACCATATCGGGCAGACCTTTCACCGGCTTGATGATTTCGACCGTTGCCCCGGCACGCCGCAGATTGGCCGCCAGGTTCTGCCACTGTTCCATCGCGAGATCGCAATCCGGGCGATCCTCCTGGTGCATCCAGGGATTGATCTCATAAAACACGCCAAAATAGTCTGGCGGGCACATAAGATACGATTTGCCCCAGGATAACGGCGCGGCTTCAAGCGGTGTATTTGCTGAACTGACTTTTTGCGAGAGGTTTGAGTTATCCATCAGTACTCTTTCTAATGAGGAGTAACAACTGGTCTTTGCAAATAGAACGGGGAGGGGATAACCTGGGTAACGGTGAGAAATGAAGGATACGTTTTCGCCCGAGGAAACGCTTACTGCAATTCATACTCCTGCCATTCGGATTGTTGTGCGTCCTGATTCGTCAATACTGGATAGCTCCAGGACCGTTGACTATGTTCGCTCATATTGCTCTCGTACTTGACCTTCTTAATAAGTGGAAGCAGGACGCACAGGTTAATAATGTCCGCCACGTCGATATTCTTCCATGTCGATAAGGTTCCTCTCTCCTTAATGACAAGATAGCCCCTATACTCGCCAATATAGCCGAGTTTTTCCCAGGGAAGGTTCTTCGGCGTTTCTTTCAGGCTAAGTCCTTGCGAGTTTACATTGAGCGCACCAAAGTTAAGCGTCTCACCTGCTTTATACGTCGCAAGGGCTTTAGGGAGCAGGTATTGGGTCACTTCTCTCTCGATCTGTTTGCCAAGTATCCAGAACCCGCTTGTTATGCGGTCGAGCACCACCGGCTCTTCATCTCCTGGTGGGTAAAGTAGATACTGCTGTGGAGAGTTAGAAGTTCCTGTAGCGTAGATTTTTTGCACGCCTCTAACCTGGTCCCAGCGGATGGCCTGTACCTGTTTCCCCTTGATGGAGATTATCCCATGCGTGCAGAGATAGCATCGTGGGTTATGATGAAGCGCGTTTGCGCCACATTGATCTCACTACGAGTCGCCGGACGTTGATCGTCCTGTGATGGCGATTGCGGCAGCGGGGAGGCAGAGGAAGGCTGCAAAGAAGTATCGACATATGACAGCGAGGGAGTTGTTTCTAAGTAGTCCTGCCATTCAGGATACTGCAAGGGAGCGTTATCTTCTAGCATATCGAACTCCTGGCCGTCTACAAGAACGAGGTAACAGCCACAATACCTCTTGACGAAAGACAGATGCTGAAGGCCCAAAACTCAGAGGCGCCATACCTGGCAGTCCCACTCTGCCAGGTTTCCATCCCCAACGGGCGTCCCAGGCCAGTTAGCCTCAGCTGCCTGAGCGTGACAATTACTGTTTCTGCGGGAGAGTTTCAATCCCTAACGGGCGTCCCAGGCCAGTTAGCCTTGGCTAGGAGGTATCGCTTTCTTACGGCATATCGGGTTTCAATCCCCAACGGGCGTCCCAGGCTATTTAGCCCAAGATATGACTATAGGCAAAAGCATGATTGTTATTGTGAGTTTCAATCCCTAACGGGCGTCTCAGGCCATTTAGCCTATGTCTCTGCCGGGCGTTCTGTTGGGATACGATGGTCTGTGTTTCAATCCCTAACGGGCGTCCCAGGCCATTTAGCCGTAACCCTGGCATTGCCTGACGGCTCAACTAAAATCGTCGTTTCAATCCCTAACGGGCGTCCCAGGCCATTTAGCCAGCTCGGCTGTGTGGTGAGCGAGAACGGGCCACCGGAGTTTCAATCCCTAACGGGCGTCCCAGGCCATTTAGCCAGCGGCGCGGCAGCGAATCTACATCAACGACCTGGAGCAGTTTCAATCCCTAACGGGCGTCCCAGGCCATTTAGCCACTGATCCGCAGTTTGAGCCGATGTGCTTCACCTCGGGCGTTTCAATCCCTAACGGGCGTCCCAGGCCATTTAGCCGGATTTCTGGCGCCTTCAAGGATGGCATCAATTTTGTGATTGGTTTCAATCCCTAACGGGCGTCCCAGGCCATTTAGCCTGCGCCAGTTCAGCGATGCCTATACGACCATTACCACTACAGTTGCACTTGCAAAATCCCGGGAAGAGTCCCGGGATGCCTCTCTGTTGCTCATTGTACTCTCTGCTTCTGGTTCCGTCAACGGCCTCTTCCCGGGATGCTCTCACATCTCGTGCGTTTCTCAGCTGGATGTGAC